>JAJRSW010000002.1 GCA_024278595.1 Fidelibacterota bacterium
ACCTTCAGCGATTGGGAGATCATCATTGTCAATGATGGCAGTACCGATAACTCGGCGGATGTGGCTCAAGCTCTGATCGCAGAATACCAGAATTACCAGCTCCGGCTTATTGATCAACCAAATAGTGGTCAACCGGCCATCGCCCGTAATAATGGGATAAAGCAAGCTAACGGTCAGTATATTCTGGCCTTGGATGCGGATGACCATCTGCATCCCCAGGCTTTAGAGCGCCTAGTGGGTGCAGTAGAAAAGTATGGTGATCAACCCACAGTTGCCTTTGGATGGCTCCAATCTTTTGGGAGTGATGATTCCCTCTGGAGTGCCCGTAAATTTGCAACAGCTGATCTACTACGGCGTAATCAAATGCCGGCAGGTTCACTCTTTCATAAATCTGTCTGGGAACTCCAGGGGGGGTATCGGGAAAACGTGCCTGGTTTCGAGGACTGGGACTTCTGGATCGGCGCCGCCCGGATCGGTGCCACCTTCCACAATGTGCCAGAAATAGTCCAATATTACCGAAAAACCGAGCAGACCTCACTCATTGATACAGCGGTGGTGAAACACGAATGGTATGTGGCCAGTATTATCCAGAATAATGCTGAAGTCTACGAACCCATCGAATTAGACTGGGCTGAAGATTATCTGCAACGGAACCCTGAAATTCCTCAGCAAGCTGAAGTGCATGGAGCTTCTGATCGCTATCCGGGAGCTAGTGCCGTCCTGGTAAATAGTCACCCCGAACGCTATACAACTGAGGAATGTGCGTGGGCTAAAACCTATCAGACAGAACACCCCTTTAAGCTGACCAAACCAATAAAAACCTGGCAGGAGAATATGAAAATACCCATCACCGCCATCATCGCGGCCTATAATGAAGGTGATGTCATTTATCATGTCATCCGTGATCTGGTGGAGCAGGATATTCAAGTGGTCTTTATTGATCACCATTCCACCGATAACACTGTGTCAGAAGTAAAACGCTGGCTGGGCAAAGGCGTGATCCGGATCGAATCATTTCCCGAAGACGCCGGGATGGAAATACCAGAGGATGTCTATTCATGGCGCTACATTCTGCGCCGCAAACAGGATATCGCAGCAGAAATGGGCCCCGGTTGGTATATTCACACCGATGCAGATGAATTCAGGGAATCTCCCTGGCTCAACCTGAACCTCAGGCGCGGTATTGAAAAGGTGCAGGCAGAGGGCTATAATGCGATTAATTTTAAGATATTTGATTTTAAACCCACTGACAATAGCTTTACCGCAGGCACTGATGTTCGAGAATCACTCAGCCGCTATGACCTTGATATACACGCATATAACACCGTTCAGATAAAGTGCTGGCAAAACTTTGGCCAGCCGGTCAACCTCTGGGAGTCAGGCGGACATGATGTGAGCTTCGATGGTCGCAAGATCTATCCGATCCCCTTCATATTACGCCACTATGCCATTCGTTCGGATGCACACGGAATGCAGAAAGTATTTCAGGATCGGAAAGCCCGCTTTGATGAACATGAACGCGCCGCCAAATGGCATAATCAATATGATGATGTGACTGACACTACACATCAATTCGTGCAAGATCCAGCCCAATTGGTAGCCTGGGACAGGATCAAGGCTTGTGAGGCCTGTCAGGACACTACCCCTGATGGTGGTGACAATAAATATTACGAGTTCAGTCGTCCTGAGATCCAGGCCTTAATCGACCCAGATGCCCGGCGCGTGCTGGATATTGGCTGTGCTGCGGGAAAAATGGCGGAGGAGATCAAACACAAACTGAGTGCTGAGGTCTGGGGTATCGAACCCGTACCAGAGGCCGCCAAACAGGCTGAAGATCGTCTGGATAAAGTGATCGTTTCGGGTATTGAGGAAGCCCTGGACAATATTCCTGACCAGTATTTTGATGCTATTATTTTTGCCGATGTTCTGGAGCATCTGGAGGATCCTTATGCGATCCTGAACAGGATCATGGGCAAACTCAGCCCACAGGGTCAGATCATTGCCAGTATTCCTAATGTCCGACATTGGTCAGTTGTGAAGGAGCTGTTGGAAGGGCGCTGGGATTATCAGGATGCTGGAATTCTCGATCGCACTCATCTACGCTTCTTTACCCGTAAGTCCGTGGGAGATCTATTCCAGCAAGCCGGCTATCAGATCGTGGATATCTCTGCAACGACGATGGGTGATCAAGGTGCTCCGGAAAAGGTGGTCAAAGCGCTGGCTGGCAGTGGACTGGATGTTTCTAGCCTGCGGGAGGATTCGAATCACTATCAATACCTGATAAAAGCTGCACCAGTTAGGCAAGCTCAATCACGGAAGATCGAGACTCCGCTGGTAAGTATCATTATGCTGACCTGGAACGCCCTGCATTACACCCGGAAGTGCGTGGACTCGATCATTGAACATACCCATTCACCCTATGAGATCATTTTTGTTGATAATGCCTCTACTGATGGTTCCCAGGAATATCTTAAACAGTTGACGAAGCAGCACGCAAACTTCAAGCTCATTGAAAATAGTGAGAACAAGGGGTTTGCTGCCGGGAATAACCAGGGCGTGGCAGCTGCCGCTGGAAAAAATATCCTGTTATTGAACAATGATGTTCTGGTTGCTGATGGATGGCTATCACAAATGATATCCGCTTTTGAGCGGGACGACAAGATCGGCATGGTAGGACCAGTTACCAATCACATCAGCGGTCGCCAGATGTTGCAGGAGATTCCCTATAAAGATGATTCGGGATACTATAAGTTTGCTGCGGCTGTTGGGGCTCAAAATGGTCAGAAGCTGACACCCCGTCGCCGGATCGCCGGTTTTGCAGTGCTCATGGATAAATCATTGTACCAGGAGCTGGGGGGGTTGGATGAAAGTTTTGGCAGCGGCAACTATGAAGATGATGACCTCTGTCTAAAAGTTCGGGCAGCCGGCTATGCCATCATGGTCCATGAAGGTGTATTTATCCATCACTTTGGCAGCCAGACCTTCAAAGCTAATCAGATCGACTATTCTGCTTCATTAAAGACCAGGGGTCAGGTTTTTACCAAGAAATGGCCTGATGTGGACTATGATGAACTCATCGAGCTGACCAATCCGCTTAACGAATCACATCCCAATTTATATCTGGTCGGAATGGATCAATTGGAAAGTGGTGACTACGATTCTGCTTTTGAGACCCTGAGTCAATTGGTGGCAGAGAATCCATTATATGAGGATGCACTGGTAGGGCTGTGTATGGCTGCTCGCGCTTCAGGACGACTTGATGTGGGTATAGCAACTGTTCGCCGCTTGCTCCGCTTGAACCCCGACCATGCTGTTGCCTACAATATATCGGGGTTGATCGCCAGTGAGTCAGGCGAGCTTGAAAGTGCCAAAAAGTTCTTTAGAATTGCCTGGGAGAAAGATAAGACCCTGCTGGATGCAGCCCGAAATCTGGCAGAGGTAATGCTTATGAATGATGAGTTTCAGACTGGAATAGGGGTGTTGAATGAGATACTTACCCGGGCACCGCATGATATATTAACCCTGCTTCGTTTGGCAGATCTGAATCTGGAAGCTGGTCGAGATGAGGATGCACTTGCTTTGGCCCGCTCTGTGGTAGCCATTGACCCTAACCAGCCCGTGGCCCTGGAGTTTATCGAAAATCTGGAGAAATAGAATATGACCTTTCTTGAAACAAAAGCTGCCAGAGTATTTGCAGCCGGGGATATCATCTTTCAGGAGAAGGATCCCGGATCATCCATGTTCATTATTCAATCAGGCGAGGTTGAGGTTTCCTCTGTCAAGAATAATCAGAAAGTGGTTTATGCCCACCTTAGCAAAGGAGCCATTTTTGGAGAAATGGCCTTGATTGATGGCCTGCCACGGTCTGCCACTGTCACTGCGCTGCGGCAAACCAGTTGCATTGAAATGAGTCGCATGCTCTTTCAAAAAAATCTGGAAGGCCTACCACCCTGGATGACCTCCTTTTTTCAGATTCTGGCCGAGCGCCTTCGGGAAGCCAATAAAAAAGCTGAGACCCTGACCACTCATGATAACTCAAGACAGGTTATCATGATGGTGAGTAACATCTTGTTGAGCACTGAACCCAATGCCTTGGATGAGGTCATTACTCCCTGGAAACCCTTGGTAAAAGATATTTCGATCCTGTTAAATTTACCAACCGACCAGGTTGACAACGTGCTGAATAAGATCACACTGACGCCCATGGCCAAAAGCGAGCTGAATTTTGAAAAGGGTCGGGTCCTGATCATGAAGGATTTCAATCGATTCAAGTTCTTTGCTGATTATTGCCGGGCCCAATTTATTGAAAAGCAGGGCAATGAAGTGCCCCTGGAATTTCGGAAATTCAGCGAAAAAGAAAGCATTGTCATATCTTTTCTGTACAAGATCATGCGGGAACAGCGCTGGGAACCTGAAATCGAACAGCATCTGTTTGAAGAGTGGTTCGATGAGCAGCATGAACAGCCCTTGACTGACTTCAAACGCGAACTCAGACAGTTTAGAGACCAGGAATTAATAAAGTCCAGGCTGGATCAGGATGATGTAAAAGTATATGTGGTGAATAAGGAGAAACTCCAGACTCTCCACAGTATGAATGAGACCATCACCGAGTTTGAGAAGATGGACTCAAAATTGTGATCAGGCCATGATTGTCTTCATCTCAGGCTGTTTTCAAAGAGTGAAACGAGCCAGACAAGTTTCAGTTGAACCGGATTACAGGGGAGGAGCGTTCATCGTACTCGCCGGAAAAATGCCTGAGTTTTACATCCAAACCTCAGTTCTGAGAGCAGCAAAAACAGGTTAAGCATAAATAAATTGAATTCAAATTCAAAACAGCGTCTCAGTGTGTGCCTGATCGTCAAAAATGAGGAAAAGATGCTGGGCGCATGCCTGGAGAGTGTGGCCGCGATCGCAGACCAGTTGGTGGTCCTGGATACTGGGTCCACAGACAGAACTGTGGAGATCGCTGAATCATTTGCAGCCGAAATTCATTATTTTGACTGGTGTGAGGACTTTTCTGCAGCGCGTAATGAGTCAATCAAATATGCCACAGGTGATTGGATTCTGTGGTTGGATGCCGATGAACGGCTTCCCGAAACATCCATCCCAGCGCTTAAGAAATTACTGAAGGTCGAATTCAAACCAGTAATTTATCGTCTACGGATCAAGAATTTGCAGGAAGACGGGATCAATTTTACTCTTTCAGATGCTCATCGTCTTTTTACCAATCATCGGGGGCTCCGGTTTAGCGGTCGGATTCATGAACAAATATCTCCCAGCGCCAAAAAAATAGCTGCTTCCGAGCGGACCTGTCTGGTGATGCTGGATCACCTGGGCTATAGTTTTTCCGGCATCGATAAAACCAGGAAACAGGACCGGAACCGAAAGATGCTGGAAAATGAGCTCCTGAAAAATCCTGCTAATGCCTATAATCACTACACCTTAGCGCACAACTACAAGTTGGACAACAAGCTTGACGCAGCTGCGAAACACTACCTGAAAGCACTGGAATTGGATCAGTTTGAATCTGCCATGCAAGCTTCTCTTATGAATTCGTATGCAGATACTCTCCTTGATCTGGGCCGACTCGCTGAAGCCCTGCCATTTATCGAACGATCACTGGATCTGCATAAAAATCAAAATGCAGCCTATTTCTTGAAATATCGAGTCGCTGAATTAGAGCATCGGTCCCAGGATGCTATTCAGGCTTTGGAAGATTTGGCCCTGCGTCAGGAGCAGATCCAAAAGCAGGGAACCAGCATCTCTACTGATATTGAAGCCGACCACATTGTTCTGCGGAAGACCATTGCAGATCTTTATTTCGCCCAGAAGCAATGGCCGCAGGCTGCGAAAAATTACCAGCTCTGCCTGGATGCGGGTGACAAGTCAGAGCTGGTCTTGAAAAGTTATTTTAAAAGTCTGGAGCAGTTGGAAGACTGGCCAGGAGCACTGGATGTACTGGGTAAATTAATCCAATTGACCGGTGAATCACCCCTGTATCTGAATGCCATTGGAACTATTTTATTGCGGATGAAGGAATACCAGGCCGCTCTGCAAACCTATCTTCGTTTGAACCACCTTCAACCGAGAGAGGTAACTACCTGCAGAAAAATTGCTTCAATCTATGCTAAAATGGGGAATGTGGATAAAGCGCAGGAGTGGCTAACCTAAACCCGGATTCAAGAGGGGGCAGGCTCGTGACAACTTCCTATAGGATTAACAAACGTCCCTTTTTACTCAGGGTCTGCTCATTAAGGAGCGCTTTCAATTCCTGAGCCGAATAGGGTTTTTGAAGATATCCGGTAAAGCCAAATCCAGCCAGATTCCCCAGAGCTTTCTCATCATAAGCAGTTACAGCCACCATGGGGATATCTTTAAATCGTTTATCTTTTCTTAATTTTTCACCCAGATCCAAACCATTGATACCAGTCCCCAGGGCGATATCCAGCAGCATTCCTGAAACTGATTTATTTTCGACCAATTCCAGGGCTTCCTCGCCGGTGGCAGCGTCAATTACTTCCATGTCCATCTTCTCTAAAAAGTATTTTATCAATAATCGCGAACTTTTATCGTCTTCGACAACCAGGAGGGTTTTCTTTTTAAGTGGGGTCCGATCGTTCATCCAGGATCCATCCTAATTTTTATTTTGTACTAAATTATTAATTGCTTCCAGTAGCTCCGTACGGCGGAAGGGCTTGGTCAGAAAATCATTGCATCCAGCCTCCATACAACGGTCCCGATCAGCCGAAAAAGCGTGAGCAGTAAGGGCAATGATGGGAATGTTTTTCCATTGTTCCTCGCCCCGCAGATACCGTGCCAGATCTAGTCCATCTTCATCGCCTTTGAGAGAAAGATCAAGTAGGATCAATCTTATATCATGGGTTTGTAGTTGTTCCTTGGCTTCAAGAACAGATTCGGCAAAGAAAAGATCAAAATCCTTTTTCAAGGTAAAACCGGCGAGTTTCTGGGAGTTTGGATCATCTTCTACCACCAACACATTTGACCTGATCATTGCAGGTGCAGTAGTTGATTTGGTGCTCGGCGAATCTAGTGTATGCGTCGGGTTCAGCTTGGGCGCCGGAGTTTCTGGATTGACCAGGAAATGGATACTGAAGGTACTGCCGACTTCCTGCTCGCTGGTGAGCTCGATCTTGGCTTTGATCAGTTCGAGATAACGATGGGCCAGAGCCAGTCCAAGACCGACGCCCTGGAAACGCTTGGTGTAGCCGGCACTTTCCTGAGAAAATGCTTTGAACATACGCTCTTGATATTCCTGTGACATACCGATACCCGTATCTTTAACGAATACCAGGATCTCATTTTCTTTAACCTCAGTAGACACCTTCACATAACCGGTGTTCGTGTATTTAATGGCATTGTCGATCAGATTGGAAATGGCCTGGGTCGCACAGTATTTATCAGCTGCGATGGGCAATTCACCACTGGGTACATTTACCATCAGATCAATATTCTTCTCATCTGCCCGGGGACGAAAAGTGGCGCTTAGCTCGCGCAGTATTTTGGCCAGGTCAATGGTCTCGATTTTCAGTTCAAAGGTACCGGTCTCTATCTGTGAGATATCCAGGATCTCGTGGACGGTTTGCCAAAGGCGTTTTCCGCTCACATGGATGATCTCGAAATAAGCTTGTAAATCCTCATCAAATTTGTTCTTCACCTCTTCTTCAACTAATTCTGTAAATCCAAGAATGGAGTTGAGTGGGGTCCGAATTTCATGACTCATGTTGGCTAAAAACATGGTCTTGACCTGTTCGCTCTGGATGGCTACTTCTTTGGCAGCGATCAATTCACTTTCAGTTTTCTTGAGATTGGTAATATCAGTGGCATAAAAGTGCAGCAAATTATGATGTTGCAGAAAAAAGGCCGACCATAATAACTGCAATCCATCCAGGCTTACCTCCCGGGAGGGCATCTGGCTTTTTTCGGTGAGGGCTGTTCGAATATCCTGCTTAAAGTTTTGCGGCAGGATCTGGGAGACCTGGGCCATATCCAGATCCATCCGGTCAAGTAACTGTATCCCGGCCGGATTGATATAACTGGGGACGCCATAAAGATCAACTTCAACGATTGGCATGGGGTTGGCAAGGGGGAAGAATGCGAGCCGTTCGATCTCCTGCTGAGCCTGATGGCGTTCACTTATATCACGCATGGTACCCTGGGCACCGATTATTTCACCATTGCGGGAGATCGGGCTGGCACTGACTTCCATGGGGATCAAGGAACCCGATTTAAGCTTTTGTGTAAGACTGAGATTTCGAATCGTCTGTCCTTCACTGATCGATTTCAGGGCATCTATGACCTTGGATACCTGGTTCATGGGGGTGGTGACCTTGAAATGTTTCCCGATGAGCGATTTTGGGTCACACCCAAAGAGGCTCTCCACATTTGAGCTGATAAAATCAAAATAACCCGTGCGCGTGATCTGAAATGTGATATCGATGGAGGTCTCTACGAACCGACGAAATTTGATCTCATTGCTTTCCAGGACATCCAGCCGCATTTTTAGTTCCAGGTATGGGGAGAGTATGCCCGGTAGCGATTCGAGTTTGGTCTGAATATCTGCTATTTGAGACTGTGCCTTATGGGTGGTGGCAATGAAGATCAGAACAGCGTAAAGTTGATCATCTTTGAAAACTGGCAATCCAAGCCAGGTCAATGGTACAGATTTAACGGTTGTTTTATCCTGACAGTAGTCCAGGAATTGGGCCGCTTTTACCTCCAGGGGAGCTTGCTGCTCAATGATGGTTTTTAGCGGTGAATTGAGATCCTGCAAGGCCCGTGTCTGTGGATTTTCAAACCGACCTCTGGTATGGGGAAAGGAGATGATATCCTTGCTTGAGTCAAAGAGTGCCAGCGCCACATTTGTGATGGATGTGTTCTCCAGTACCAGATCAAAGAATTGGGTCACAAACTCTGGCAGGGAGTCCGTTGAATTTACCAGATCGGCAAGTCTTTGCTGGAGCTGTTCTAGATTTTTGAATTGTTCAATAATTTTTGGCATCGTACCTGATCTCTAAATAGTTTACAACATATATGAAGTATCGTATCTCTGGATCAATCCTTTAGTAATAATCCTTGGTTGTTTACCAGCATTAATTCCAGTATAACGGGCTGGTTCCTTCGCTCCAACAATAAGCCTAAATATGGCGGATCACAAATTCACAATTTCCTAAACCAGGCTTTGGCATAGGGATCTGCAATGCCTGAATAATGAGTTTTGTAGGCTTAGCCTTCCACTAATGTTCCCCGTTTATGGATAAAGAAGTAGTAGTAGATCGATCCAGTGGCGGTGAGACCCAGGCCGATCAACGATGGAATGAGGGTGGTCATCAGCGTGATAACAAAAAAGGTCGCATATATCACAAAGACTATGATGAGGCTCCAGGGATACAACCAGGCTTTATAGGGCCGGTCAACATCGGGATATTTACGTCGCAGGACATAGATCGCGGCAAACACCATCAGGTTAAACACTGCACTGGTGGCTGAGAAAAAATCAATGATGGTCTCATACGAGTTGGCCGCCATGACGGCAAAAGTCAATAATACAGTTGCCCAGAGACCTTGACCGATCAAGGCATTATTGGGGGTTTTATGCTTTTGGCTGAGTTTTGCAAAACTTTTAAAGAACATCCCGTCACGCGCCATGGCCTGCCAGGCACGCGCCTTGCAGAGTATCTGGGTGCTCACATTACCAAAAGTATTGAACATCACTGCCAGTGAGATCAGGATTCCTCCTGTGGCTCCCAACGCAACTTTCATGGCTTCTGTGGCCACCCATTTTGACTCAGCAATGGTCGCCGGAGACAATTGAAACAGATAGGCGGAATTGGCACCAAGGTAGAGTACCATGACACCGGTAATGCCAATGAATAGGGACAGCGGTAGATTGCGGCGGGGATTTTTAACTTCTTCAGCAATGTAAGTAGCACCTTCCCAGCCACTGAATGCGAAAAAAGCATAACGCAAAGCAGCTCCCACAGCCAAAAATGTAGAACCGTTAAAATCTTCTGGAAATAGGGGATTGGTAAAATTGCCCCATGATCCAGTTGACCAGCTGGTAAAACTGACACCAATAATACCACCAATCGCTAATACTTTGATGGCTCCAAATGTATTTTGGATTCGACCACTGAGCTGGACCCCGAACAGATTGACCAGTGTCAATAACCAGATAGTTCCCAGGGCAATGAGATAGAGCGCCAGTTGGCCAAAGGGATAGCCAAAAGCAATGATCCAGAGTGCTTTTAGATATTCGCCAAAGATCAGGGCTACTGCAGCGACGGAAGCGGTCTCAGATACAAAAAACATGGCCCAACCACGCAGAAAGGCCCAAAAGGGATGATAGGCCATCTTGAGATACACATAAGGTCCACCGGAGCGCGGCATCATGGCGGCCAGTTCGGCGTATACAACTGCCCCGAAAATGGTCACAAATCCACCGAGTACCCAGACCAGTCCAAATAGGGAGGTGCAGCCAACCAGAGCCATTATTGGCGCCGGGGTTCTGAAGATACCGGAACCAATGATGCGACCGATGACAATCGAGACGGCCTCCAGCAGTCCCAGGTCACGTTTGTATTCGGTAGAATCTCCAAAATCACGCATTAGCGGTGCCGAAATATCTTTTGACATGCTCCCTCCAAGTGAGATCAATTTATTAAAGGGGTAATTAATTGGATATGGTAAGGTAAACAAGCAGGATATGGGCAGATTAGATCACACAACAATTGACCATTGGGGTGATAAAGAACGATCAGCCTGAGAAATGTCTGAAAAGGTCACATGCAATGGAATGCGGTGAGCCACGGTTTTGCATTTCGTTTATTCTTTGTAGCCGGGAGTAAAGCTATTCACCTTCGATGATGGATCTAGACCACAGGTTGGAGGGGCAGTGGGGTGATCAAAATGCACGATCGCCAGTTGCTGAAATTATCCCGGGATCAGGAGTTATGTGGAGGGTCGTGCGAGCCGATAAATATTTAAATACTGACTATTACACTTAATGTATCACTTGATATGATTGCATTAGACGCGGAATGTAATGCAAGACCTTAAGTGGCCGGTTATGATCGACCCCCGGGTTTTGAAGCGTAGACAGATGATATTAACCCAAATCAATAGCTACTTTAAAGATGAAACATATTCTATAAAGGATTGAGACATAGGGATATAGAACGATTATAGAAAGCTGCTCCGAAAAATATTTACTCTGGATAAATATTGAGCAAAATTTTACTCCCATTGTATTTTTAGGTTGGCACTCGATCTTTAGTTAAATATCGTCTCAGTTAGGAGAATGAAGCAATTCATCGACTGAGGGGTCACAGCTCGAGTATTCGGGGCCTATATCCAATGCTTCTGGTCAGATTAATTTTGGTTCTGCACTTAAATTACTGACCAGCAGATCAATTTTCTATCTCCGGTTGCGTTAATCCAGCTCAATATGCAGCAAATACTGCTGAGATTTTGTGTCAAAAGATTCCGCGCATTAAATTGTAAATATTACAAACCGGTTTATATTTGACGCGTCCGAAATCAAACATAAAACTCTTGAAGAATCAAACATGTCGGAGCTGATGAGGGACAAGAGCTATTTTATGGCTCAGCAGCGTAAGATATCACGTTCCGGCACTGGAAGTAAATGTGATGGTTAATGATTTTCTGATTCAGATTATTCAAATAGGGCAAATAAACGAAGCGTATAGTCGCTCCATAGCTGCATATAGCTACGATGTTCTATAATAATTTCAAAATCACCTGGTTTTGTACCGCCAGGTAGACCCGAAAGCAGCTTAGGAGCTATATGACCCTTAAAACCATTCTCATCGCTGACTTTCAGGACCAGGATCTTGTCTCCCTGGCTCTGGATAATACACTTACTCAAGTATCGGTGAAGCAGGTTTCTGGTATTGAAAATTGTGCCTTGATGCTGCAGCAGGACCGGCCCGTTTTGTTGATCATTGACGAAAAATTGGGGAATGTGGCCGATATTTTGACTGGTCTTCAAGCAGCTAAGCGACCCGCATCGGTGATCGTGCTTTGTGACGATGAAACTTCTACGCACTGGGAAAGTCAGATTCCAAAGAATATCACGGAATATTTCGTTAAGCCGATCCAGCTCCAAAAATTAAATCGTTATGTACAATTATTGTTGACAGAAAGTGAGTCCGCCCATGCCATGGTGGAACTAGCTGCCACACAACATAAATTGGGCAAGTGTGAACAAACCTTAATGCGAACTCAACAGGTTGGCCGCCTGGGGAGTTATGTTTTTGATATAGAAACTGGTAAGTGGACCTGCTCTAGTGTCATGCGCGAGATCTTTGGGATTCCACTGGACTATCAAAATGATCTTGAGAACTGGCAGGAACTGATCTATGAATCGGATCGCGAAGCCATGCTCCAGTATTTTCTTGAACAGGTTCTCGAGCAGCAGCAACCCTTCGATAAAATTTATCGTATCCAACGATTGAATGATGGCGAAGTCCGCTGGGTTCACGGGCTGGGCTCATTGGAGCTGGATGGAGCTGGCAAGCCGATTAGGGTGTTTGGAACGATCCAGGATATCACTCAACGCTATTTGGCAGAAGCGGAATTAAGGAAGTTGTTATTCGCTTTAGAGCAATCACCGGCCTCGATCATTATCACCAGCATTCAAGGGGATATCGAATATGTTAATGCTAAATTCGTGGAAATTACTGGTTATTCCCTGACTGAAGTTTTGGGTCAGAATCCGCGAATATTAAGTAGTGGTGAAAAATCTCCAGCAGATTATGCCGAACTCTGGGAAACCGTACTGTCAGGTGGGGTCTGGGAGGGTGAATTTCACAATAAGCGTAAGGATGGTGAATTATATTGGGAATGGGCAGTCATATCACCCATTCGGGATCAAACTGGTAAGATCACCCAATTGCTGGCTGTTAAGGAAGATATCACTCAAAGAAAGATCGATGCTGAAAAACAACACTCATTGCAGAGCCAGTTAAATCGTGCTCAACGCATGGAAGCTATTGGTACTCTGGCTGGCGGCATCGCCCATGATTTCAATAACATCCTTCAATCAATGTATCTCTATCTGGGTATGGCTCAGGATGCCCTCCCGGAAGGGGAGATCAAGGATGATATTGCCCAGGTATCAGAAGCGGCTCTGAGAGCCAGGAACCTGGTGACCCAGATCCTCACCTATAGCAGACAGGGCGAGATGGAAAGAAGCAAGGTCTTGATTCAGTTTGTGATCAAGGAAGCCCTCAAGTTCTTAAAATCATCCTTGCCGAAATCAGTTAAGTTGCAGTCATATATCAACCAGGATTGTCCGCCAGTTTATTGTGATCCAACCCAAATTCATCAGATCTTCATGAATATCTGCACCAATGCCTACGATGCATTGCCGGATCAGACCGGGACCATCAGGGTTGTCCTGGACAGCATTGAGCTGGGAGCGGAGCAAGATCCGGGGCTTACCTTAAAGCATGGAAAGTATCTGGAATTAATAATCTCAGATGATGGTGCCGGAATGCCTCCGGGAGTCAAACATCAGATCTTCAATCCATTTTTCTCAACGAAGGAGCCCGGAATGGGCAGTGGCTTAGGCTTATCCGTTGCCGTGGGGATCCTGGAGGAGTTGGATGGTCAGATCCTGGTTGAAAGTGAAGAGGGGCGTGGTACAGAATTTAAAATTCTTCTGCCAGTCGCTGCAGAACAGGCTGTGGCTACCACTGACCTGACCCTTGAAGCATCCGAGTTGGAGCAGCTGAGTATTCTGGTGATCGATGATGATGATGCCATCCGTCAAGGCATTCATCGTACCCTGGAAAAATTCGGCTGTCATGTTGTGAGTTGCCAGCGACCGGATGATTTGCTGGACTTACTGGATGAACATCAACCACCTTTCTCCACCATTTTAGCAGAACAGGATCTACCGGGGATGTCAGGCCTTAAACTGGCTTACCTGGTGAAGCAAAAGCATCCCAAAGTGGCTTTCATCCTAATGACCGGAGCTGAACGGTCACAGCATTCCAGTGGACCCGAGAGCGATTTCGTGGACGCAGTACTGGCCAAACCATGGCAAACCGTTGACCTGTTATCCACCATAGTTTCTGCCATTCAAAGTATGGCAGAAGAGCCTTCACTAAAGCAAAATGAGAATGAAGACTAAATGGATACTTATAGAATACTCGTAATCGATGATGATCTACAAGTCAGGGGGGCTCTGCAAACCCTGCTGGAGCGTAATAAGTATGTTGTATCAGTTGCTGCCACTGGTAAGGAAGGACTCAAACAGGTTCAAAGATCTGCTCCAGATATGGTGCTGTCTGACATCATGATGCCTGAAATGGATGGGATCGAGATGCTTCAGAAACTCAAGGAACTTGACCCCGATCTGCCTGTGATCCTAATGACCGGCTATTCGTCCATCGAGGGCGCCATACGAGCGATCAGGTACGGTGCTGATGAATACCTGACCAAACCTCTGGATCAGGTGGAAGTACTGCATATCATCGAAAAGACCCGGCAACAACAGCGCTTGACCCAACAGAATAAAATGATGCGGCAGCTTCTGGCTCAAAGGCCACAGAAAGAACTTATCGGGGAATCACAATCCATCAAACAGGTGAAACAGGCCATCGCAAAATCAGCAAGATCCAATATTTCCGTACTGGTCCTGGGTGAGAGCGGAACAGGAAAGGAACTTATCTCTGAGGCAATTCACGCTCAAAGTGATCGTGCAGAAGAAGCTTTTGTAGCCATAAACTGTGCGGCAATTCCTAATGATTTGCTTGAGAGCGAGCTCTTTGGACATGAAAAAGGAGCTTTTTCCGGAGCCACTGCCAGAAAATATGGCCTGTTTGAAATGGCCAATCAGGGCACCCTCTTTCTGGATGAGATCGGGGAAATGTCCCTGCCGCTCCAGGCCAAAATATTGCGATCCCTGGAAACGCAAAAGATTCGCAGAATTGGTTCGACCAAAGAGATAGCAACCAATTTTCGACTGATCTGTTCCACCAATATTGATCTTGAGCAGGCAATGGAGACCGGGAAATTTCGAGCGGATCTTTTTTACCGGGTCAGCCCCTTTATAATCAGTGTCGCACCACTCAGGGACCGTAGCAAGGATCTACCACACTTGATAAAATATTTCCTGGCTAGTGCCGGTTTTCCTGATATGGCTTGGGAAGATGAGTTTCTGGCACCGCTCACACACTACCATTGGCCGGGAAACATCAGAGAACTGAAGAATGTGGTGGATCGGGCGATCTTGTTAGGTGACGGTCAGATCCTTCGTGGTGCAGACCTGGGACCACAATTATTGTCCAATGCGTCCACCAGGGAAGCAACCCCGACAGCAAAGACTGCCACCTTGGCCGAGGTGGAACGTCAACATATCGCCAGGACCGTTCGGGCGTTCAATAATAATAAAACCAGGGCAGCCAAAGCGTTGGGGATCAGTCTCAAAACCCTGTATAACAAGTTGCATGCCTATGCTCAAGGACGGTCATAAATCTACCGTTCAGGTCGGTAAGCGCTACATTTCTTACCTGGTAATTCTTACCGAGCAGGTATTTATAGTTAATATAATAATTATAGTAAGATCAATATAAATAGTAGTTAAGATTTAAAGTAAGAGTAGTGGCATGTTTCTTGGAGTGTAAGCGGGTCATGATTGAAAAAACAAACCCCCCAAAAGTAAACAGCAGCTCATCTCTCACCGACAAAGTGATCCTGATCATCGAAGATGATAGTGGAATCAGAAATGCAATAAACACCCTGCTTTCACGCAAAGGGTATACGGTGGTTGAAGCCAGTCACGGGCGGGAAGGATTGGGAATCCTTCAAAATTTTGGCGTAGATCTGGTTATTACAGACATATTTATGCCGAATATGGATGGTTTAGAGGTCATTCGGTCCATTCGGAAAACCGACAAGGACGTAAAATTGATTGCCATTTCAGGTGGGGGTCAGATGCATCTGACCGAGTGTTTAAGATGGGCAAAAGCATTTGGGGCCGATAAAACCCTTACCAAGCCCATCGAACACACCGAATTATTGAGGAGTGTCAGCGAGTTGACCCAGACTGAGCCCGTGTGAGGTTTGGTAGAATTTCCTCAGCGCATTTGGAAATGCAATTGGTATAACACGTCAAAGCTACTCCTGGCAGGCTTTTCGACTTTCGACTTTCAGGCTAAGCTATTAGGCGATCCAGATCGATTTGATATTCACAAACTCACGAATACCAAAATAGGATAATTCGCGACCATATCCTGATCGTTTGATACCCCCAAAGGGTAGGCGGGGATCCGAGATGGTCATCCCATTAACGAACACGGCACCACTCTCAATGCGTCTGGCAAGTGACTCTCCTAATTCGACATTCTGAGTCCAGATTGAACCGCCTAGACCAAAATCCGAATCATTTGCCACCCTGACCGCCGCTTCAGTATCCCTGACTGGAATAATGGCTGCTACGGGACCAAAAGTTTCCTCATGGTAGAGACTCATGCCAGGTTGTACATCAGCTACCACAGTGGATTCATAATAAGCGCCGGGTCCTTGCATGGGATTTCCCCCAACAACCAATCTACCACCAGCCGCCAGAGTGGACCTGACCTGGGTGTGGAGCTCATCTCTCAGATCCAGACGGGCCATGGGTCCGACCTGAGTTTCCTCAAGCAGGGGATCACCAATTATCATATTGGACATGATGCGGGCTAGTTTCTCTACAAATTCGGCGGCTCTGGATTCAACCACGATAAAGCGTTTGGCTGCGATACAGCTCTGACCGGTATTGATCATGCGGGCTTCTGCTGCTGTTTCAACACAAATATCGATATTTGCATCATCCAAAACGATATATGGATCCGATCCGCCCAACTCCAGGACGGTTTTTTTTAGTTCACGTCCGGCTAGGGATGCCACCTGCATTCCGGCTGCTTCACTACCAGTCAACGTGACCGCTCGTACATGTTGGTTGGCGATTACTGGTTCCACCGCTTGGGCGGGGATCATCAAGGTTCGAAAGAGGTGATCAGGGAAACCAGCTTTGCGAAATACGTCCTCAATGGCCAGCGCGCATCCCGGAACATTGGAAGCATGTTTTAACACCCCGGCATTACCCGCCATCAGAGCCGGAGCGGCGAAACGAAAGACCTGCCAGAATGGGAAATTCCAAGGCATGACCGCCAGGACAATTCCCATGGGCTCATAAGTGATAAAACTTTTTGAGGCATTGGTCTCAACCAACTCATCTGCCAGGAATGCTTGCGCATTATCGGCGTAGAAGTCACAGACCCAGGCACATTTTTCGATCTCTGCCCAGGCACCGCTGATGACCTTACCCATCTCATTGGTCATGAGCAGAGCATACTCCGCTTTATTTTCGCGCAGAATACGAGCCGCCTGGTGCATCAGTTTACTGCGCTGGGCAAATCCAGTATTTTTCCAGCTCAACCAGGTTTCATGGGTCTGGTCTATGATCGAAATAACCTCTTCGGCAGAATGATCAGGATGTTCCTTTAAATATTCGCCGGTAGCAGGATTGATTCCACGCATTGCTATTCCCCTTTAATGTTTCCAATAATTTTTCCGGATCAATATACATCAGGGATGCAGGGAGGAATAAAAAGAATGTTCGACAGTTGCAAAAAAGCCGCTCAATTAAAGACAGTAATTGATATTAGCCATTATATGTTATATCGTTATTGACTCGAATTCAAAAGCGAACAGATCTAACTCGCACGAAGTTTCATTGCTCTGCAATTTTTAGCCTCAACCGAAACAACGAGGAGTTAGGTATGAAAGCTTTAAACAACCTGGTGACGGTAAGTCTGATCATAATTGATGGCCTGACTGGTTCGCCCCAAGTTATGCCATATTCACTTCCAAATTAGCCATAACTCCGGCATCTTTTCCACTTTCACGTCATCCCGACAAAGTTCGGCATTCTATGTTTCTGTGGGGGAATTGAATCTTGTCGGGATTTGTGAACCAGAAAAATATTTTGGATTTAAGGTCTACTTTAGAACCGAATATGGTATTACTGGCAGAATACAATGCTGATAGGCAATTATTATATCGGGGAGGTTGCGGAAAGGGGGGAGTGGGAATAAAAAAAAACGCCGGTGCTCCAAAAGAGACCGGCGTTTAACTAAATTCTAAGTACTAGAATTAGACGGCAGTAACGTTCTCAGCCTGAGGACCTTTTTCGCCCTGTGTGACATTAAGGGTAACGTTCTGTCCCTCTTTTAAAGTTTGGTGTCCGGAACCGTTGATCGCCCGATAATGAACAAACACGTCCGGTCCGTCTTCCTGTTGGATAAATCCGTAGCCTTTAGCATCATTAAACCATTTGACTACACCGTTGACTAATTCTTCAGCCATTTGTACCTCTTTCTTAAACATGCCACCTCAGGCGGCTTTCTACTTGTCAGGCTCTTCTACGTATCTTAAGCAGAAAGCATTACTGTCCAAAGCGGACTCTCCTGACATTTGCCTAGAATATGGACAACGAAAATTAAAAACAAACAACCATTTACAACTATTATTATTATTTGTCAGGTGCATCCCCGTGTTAAAATTCGCTGTTTTGGCGCGTTTGTCTGGCAAATGATCACAAAATATCCTGGATTCCTTGATCTGGAATTGACTGATAACTCCCTGTGCCCAGGAAGGAAATATTCTAAAAAGGACTGAATTAGCTGTACAATTATCAGCAGGAGACATAAATGGTTCGGCCATTGAGCTGCCTGCTTGTCAGTTGGAGAGCAGGGACCAGTGACAAAACCGTATTCGAGATTTGTTCACATTCGTTCCCGACAGCTCTCGAAGGGCCTTGAGGGCAATACGCATACTGATGTAATCAGGCATCTAGTATCCACCGGGATAATAATTATCGAATTGTAGACAAATGACGAGTATCTAATAAGGAAATAATGATTATGATATATCCACAATAATGTTTTATAGCTAGTCGATCGAACTAACCTGAATAATTCATAGCCACTAAGTCACGAAGGCACAAAGTTCTAAAATATATATGCTTATCAAAATTTATCACTCACAGATGCAAATAATTCTGTTTAAAATGACCTTGTTCATAACCTTAATAATCTTCGTGGCTTAGTGTTTTCGTGGCAACAATTCATGAATAATGCAGGCTAAATAAATTCAAGAAAATATAGTATGAAGGGGTTCTCATGACGCGCGTGACATCAAGAGCAGTAAAATTAAATCGAATAATGAATTATATTCTGATCACCGGACTAATTATTCTATTTGGACTTTCTGAACCACTCCAACTCAGGGGATCAAATCGTGTAGACACGTATGTAGCGGCAATAGATCAACAAACTGAAAATCCAGATAGCAACCTCACAGCGATCAGTCACTGGGGCATGGGAAAACCTGGGAAAACGGTTCAGCATTATGATTATACAATTAGCTCATGCGGCGCAGAGATTCAAATAGTTAGTCGTTGGGATCCTGCTCAGCCTGAATTGGCCCACCGAACGGCTTGTTCCGCTCTGATCCTGGACTTTTGTTATGAAAACCATGCCATCTTCACAGCAGAAGGTTATGCAGGAGTCTCAGTCTTTGCGGCGAACATCTTTCCCGGTCGCGATGTCGTCGAAACGCTTGATCTTCCAGGTGAGGTTTTAGCTGTAAGCGCCCTCGATGGTATTTTGGTTGTTGGTGGAAGAGCTATGGACCTGCATGTTTATGATATAACCAGTCGCTTCGACCCAGTCTTGATCGGAACGATTTTAATGACTTCAGTCGTAACCAGGCTGGAATTGGTCAGTGATAAGCTCTTGATCCAGCTTGAAGATGGCTGGCAGTATTATCAGGTAAGTAACCAAACCCTCCCAGTATTATTACATGAGATAGATTTGGCAGGAGTTGTTCATAGTGAACTAAATATCAGTGAAGATCTCCTTTATGTGGGAACTCAGGATTCAACACTGTCTATCTACTCACTAGCTGATTCATTAGACCCCGTTTTTATTAATGAATTCTACCTGAATACCCCTTTTGTTGAATTCGAAGTATACGAAAACAAGGTCTATCTCGCCACCCCAGAAAGTGGTATCCTGATCTATGAATTGGGTGTTATCGGAGCCAGTCAGTATGCTGTAATTCCCTACGAAGGGTCAATTTCCCATGTGATGCTGGATGACAACAATCTGATTATCACGGATCCTGATTATGGCCTTATCTACTACGAGATAAATTCGATAAGTGATTGGGTCACCTACAGTAGTTGTCCAATAGCGGAGTTGGGCTTGGACATCCAGCGAGATGGGGATTTTCTCTATATTGGCGATGGGATGCAGGGTTTGACCGTTGTTGATATTGAAGATATAAATAATCCACAGATGATTTCAAATATTCCAGTAACGGAATGGGTCCGGTCTATTTGTATACAAGATAATATTGCATTTCTCTCTTGCGAATTGGGGGGACTTGCTACTGTTGATATAAGTGATCCCAGTGATCCAGAAGTACTCACCATTATGGACATAGAGGGCGAGGCATTCGAATTTGTTACTCAGGGGTCTTATGGTTTTTTAGCTGCTGGTGGCGGTGGAATACAGATCATTGAGATCAGTGACCCTGCAAACATGGAAGTTGTCTACCAGATCGGTAATGGCCTTTCCTTTGCAATTGACATTCATGATTCAATACTGGTTGCTTCTTCAGACCTGGGGGAGCTGGCGATCATAAACGTATCAAATCCGCTAGTTCCCCAGATACTCTCAACGATTTACCCCATGGGTGAAGTAAACGACATCGAAATATATCGAAATACAGTATACGTACTCATGGACATGGGTTTGCAAATACTTGATATTGAAAGTCCCACCCAACCGCTTGAATTAGGCTTCCTGGAAATGTTTATTGACCCGATGATGGGAAATGCGGATTATCAAAATGACAAAGTGTATATAGCCAGTCCAACTGAAGAAGGTATTCAAATTGTCGATGTCTCTGATCCAACAAACCCTTTTATAGATGGATTTATTAATTCAATGGAGCCAGTTGGGATCCTGGTTGATGGTCCCTACCTTTTCGCCACGAGATGGCAGAGCTTAAACATCTACCACCAGGAACTCTATAGTCAAATAGCAATGTTTCCCATGAGTTACCCGATCTCAAATATTCAAGTACACGAGGGGTATGCCTTTCTAGCAGCAGAAGCGGCAGGCTTGATGGTAGTCGATGTCCTGCCCCCCAATGATCTGGATATCGTTGAAATCGCTCCGGGAGGTCCATCCGAAATAATCTCGATCTCTGAGAACTTGTTAATTTCGCTTGATAACCATAACACATTAAGTCTCTACGGTATAGATATACCCCAACTGGTTCTACTAGATACGATTAGTGTAGAACTGGAAACAGGTGTATCAGGCATTGTTTTACAGGGGCAGACAATTGGATTGAATTCCATGACTGGCTGGCTGAGTTTGCTGTCTGTAGGCGATGGTTATAATCTGGAAATGATGGCGACAATCCCCATTCAGGGGGAGCAATTCTACCCCTTGCTCCATCTGGACAATGATCGAGCTTATGTGGGTGTTATGGATAGTTTGCTGGCTTTCGATATATCAGATCTGTTATCCCCCATAGCGCTAGAACCCATCGCCACAACGGGTCATCCCATCCTTATGGATGATAATATTTTGGTGTGTACAAATATGGCAGGGGATATATCATTGTACAGTGTGGTAAGCGGAAATTCAATTGAACCCTTATTCGAAGGATTGAGTTTAGGCTTTGAGCCCATCAGTTCGCACATGGAGGATCACTTGCTATATTTTGTTGGTGATCCAAGTTTTGATGAAGATGGGCAATCGCCGCTGATCATGATCGATATAAACGATCCGGAAGATCCTCAGATCGCCGGTGGTCTGCTTCGCAGAACGATCTTCACCGGGATTGATAGTCATGCGGATCAAGTCTTCGTGTCGACCCTGACCGAAGGATTTCTGATCTATGATAATGAGCGCTACATTCCGGTTTCGATTGATCCTGCACCTGGATTAATCACTCAGTATACCTTGGATCAAAACTATCCGAATCCATTTAATCCGGTGACGACGATTGGGTTCACACTACCCGAACGGGTCCAGGTAAGCTTAATCGTATATGATATCAAGGGCAGGGAAGTAAAGCACCTGGTAAATCGTGTGAAAGCGGCTGGTTATTACGAATCAAGCTGGGATGGACTCGATACAGGCGGGCAACAAGTAGCAGCGGGTGTATACCTGGCTCGAATCCAAGCTGGTGATTATGCGAGTGTGGTTAAAATGGTTTATCTGCAATAAGGAAGGTTCCCCTTTTCTTGGATGATTATTTGAGAGCCCCTGTCCAGAGGATGGGGGCGCTCAATTTAAAATTTTAACAGGTGGCAAAAACCAAGGTTTATGAGACTAAATTCCTAGACCCAGTCAAGTCCCTGCGGACGCAGGAAACAGAGTCTCAAAACCCGGCTGAAATCAAAGTACCTTAATTATCGATTTTTTAACGGTGTCGGGGCACATTAACGCCACCAATTATTGAATTACGCAATTCCGATTTAAGGGAGCTTGTAATCTCGTTGCCATGTATTGATGAAAGGGTATTGAGACATTTCTAATTGGCTAGTTTCCAAGTTCCGGCTAAAAGATATAACTGTTGTAATATATAAGGTTATGATAAGTAAGGATAGTTGGGGATTTTAAGTCCTCGGAATCGGCCTGTAAGTAATGGTGTACTGATTGGATGCAGGAGTTATTGAGTTGGCGTGGAGCGCATGATTATTTTCTAAATATGCCTGCTGCGATGTAGCTCTGTTAGGGGGATGGATTTAATTGTCCAGTCGTCGCCTCGTTGTTACTCAGCTTTGGCGCAATCGACTTCACTCAATTAGAGCGAAGTCGAGTACCCGGGGCCGGAGTCGAACCGGCACAGCTTTGAAGGCCGAGGGATTTTAAGTCCCTTGTGTCTACCAATTCCACCACCCGGGCTGACACTATTAATTACGAATTAGGAATTACGAATTACGAGTTACGAGTTACGAGTTACGAGTTACGAGTTGGCCAATTCCTAATTGGTAATTGAAAATTCCTAATTAAATCGAGGCGTGGGTCGGATTCGAACCGGCGAATGATGGTTTTGCAAACCACTCCCTTAGACCAACTTGGGCACCACGCCATAAAAAAGCGGCTGAATATAACTGTCGACTTATGCCAAGTCAAAAGAAGATAGTTCTAAGAAGACAGAATCGAGAAGACAGAATCCAGAAGACAGAATTCAGAATTCAGGAGTCAGAATTCAGAATTCAGGAGTCAGAATTCAGAATTCAGGAGTCAGAATCCAGAAGGTGTAATGATGATTCTTACTACTGAATTCTGAATTCTATACTCTAACAAAAAAAAAGAGGCTACCCTAGGGCAGCCTCTCGATAATCAATGAATTAGTGGACTATTAATACATGCCACCCATACCGCCCATGCCACCCATACCCGGATCCATTGGAGGACCGGCAGGACCTGCTGGTTCGGGCTTGTCAGTAATAGCACATTCAGTGGTCAATAACAGACCAGCGATAGAAGCTGCATTCTCAAGGGCAATTCGAGCCACCTTGGTGGGATCCAGGATACCGGCTTTTAGCAAATTCTTGAAATCCTCTGCGCGAGCATCAAAACCAAAATCATCCTTGCCTTCTTTGACCTTCTGGACCACAATTGAATCTTCCCAACCGGAATTCTTAGAAATCTGACGGATGGGTTCTTCCAAAGCACGGCGCAGGATATTAACACCTAGCTGCTGATCGCCTTCCAACTTGAGATCCAAATCCTGGGCGGCCCGCAGCATGGCTACACCACCACCAGGGATAATTCCTTCAGCGATAGCAGCCCGAGTAGCGTGCAAGGCATCTTCAACACGAGCCTTCTTCTCTTTCATCTCAATTTCTGTGGCAGCGCCAACATTCAGCACAGCAACACCACCGGCCAACTTGGCCAGACGTTCCTGCAGTTTTTCTTTATCATAATCTGAAGTAGTATTTTCGATTTGAACCTTGATCTCGTTGATCCGGGCAGTCAGCTTTTCTTTGTCACCGGCTCCATCAACAATGGTCGTATTGTCCTTGTCAATAATGATAGTCTTGGCTTCTCCAAGATATTCCAAAGTGACATTCTCAAGTTTATAACCCTGCTCTTCAGAGACCATGGTACCACCGGTGAGGATGGCCAGGTCTTCCAGCATGGCTTTACGACGGTCACCAAAACCAGGTGCCTTAACAGCAGCAATCTTCAAGGTACCACGGAGACGGTTGACCACCAGAGTTGCCAGAGCTTCACCATCAACATCTTCAGCAACGATGAGCAGTGGACGACCCGTTTGGGAAGTCTTCTCAAGGATGGGGAGCAGGTCCTTCATGGTGCTGATCTTCTTGTCATAGATCAGGATCATGGCATCTTCCAGTAAAGTTTCCATGTTTTCGGCATTGGTAACGAAATAGGGGGAGAGATAACCACGATCGAACTGCATTCCTTCAACGGTTTCCAGATGTGTATCCATGGTCTTGGATTCTTCAACTGTGATGACACCGTCTTTGCCAACTTTGTCCATGGCTTCGGCGATGAGATCACCAATAGTCTGATCATTGTTTGCAGAGATAGTGCCGACCTGAGCGATCTCTTCGTTGCTTTTTACGTCCTTGCTCAGTTTTTTAAGATACCCAACAACCTGCAGGACACTGGCATCAATTCCACGCTTGATCTCCATGGGGTTGGCTCCAGCAGTCACATTTTTAAGACCCTCGTTAACGATGGATTGAGCAAGAACAGTTGCAGTGGTGGTTCCATCACCAGCAATGTCTGAAGTTTTAGAAGCTACTTCACGTAGCATCTGAGCACCCATGTTCTCACGGGGATCATCCAGCTCGATCTCTTTCGCTACGGTGACACCATCCTTGGTAATAGTCGGTGCACCAAATTTTTTGTCGATCACAACATTACGACCCTTGGGTCCCAAAGTTACTTTTACAGCATTCGCCAGGGTGTCCACACCAGTCTTTAGTCTGCCGCGAGCTTCCTGGTCAAATTCGATGTATTTAGCCATTTCTTTCTTTTCCTCTCATTACTTTTTTAACGATTGTCAGCGTCTGCTGACTCAATAAATTTTCAATACAGGAGCACCATTGGCACTCCAAGCTTTAGAGCGCCAAATTATATTCGAGTTACAAGCTGAGTCCAAGAAAAATGATTGTTTTTTTTACAGGAATTTAGAAGCCAGAATTTGGACTAAAAGACCTTTCAGCAACCTGCAACTTCCGACTTTCAGCCTTTCGACTTCTGATTCAACTCCCCGTACTTCCAAACCCGCCAGTTCCCCGGCTGGTGTCGCTGAGTTGGTCAACCAATTCAAAACTGATGGCTGATCCATCCATGGCCACCAATTGAAAGAGTCGATCCCCGGCAGATACGGCATAGTCTGTGGTTTTGATGTTATCGACCATGGCTATGATCTCACCGCGATACCCTCCATCAATGAGCCCAATGGAATTTGACATCCTCAGCGGGGTCTTAGAGATACTTGAACGGGGCATGAGATAGTAGGGCTGGCCGGAAGCTGTCTCGCAGGATATTTGCAATTTAAGAGCAGAAGTATCACCAGCTCTGACCAGGATATCCTCCATGATAAAAAGATCCAGGCCGGCATCCCCGGCATGATAATGACTATGTTGAGCATACTTTTCCCGGGCTGCTGAATTATGAGGGCGAATTTTGATGTGCATGATGTCTCCAGTTTATTTTTGGACCCTGAGCCCGCAGGGACCAGGACCCAGACCATCGATTTGACTTCCATTGTTTAAGTATCAACATTCAATTTAGCCTGCAATGACCTCGGTGAGCTCAGTCCCTGCTACTAAAAAGGTGCAGGATCTTGAACCGCCAGGTTTTCCGGTAGCGTTCTGCTTTAGCCCAACGTTCGCGCCGCTCCAGGTCAGGCGTGATCTCCGTGAACCCCAGACTTTCGTAGACACCTGAATGGATCCGCTGACGCCAATCAAAATAATTGGGATATTTATTAGCCCGCAGGGGATGCACGGCGTTGGTGAGCAGGATAACAAAGATCTGATTATCGGGATCGATCCAGATCGAGGTTCCTGTGAACCCCGTGTGACCAAAACTATTTGGGCTCAAATAAATACCGCCCGAACTAGCCCCGGAGGGACTATCCCAACCCAGACAGCGTGACCGTCCATCTTCCGCTTCACCAACCAGGTTCGCTCGTTGAGTAAATAGTTCGATGGTTTCCGGTTTAAAAATGATCGTGTCACCCAATTGACCCTGGTTAAGCATCATTTGAGCAAACCTGGCCAGGTCCAATGCCACTGAGAACAGACCGGCATGACCGGTAATACCACCCAGTGAATGAGAATTTTCATCATGAACATAGCCCTGGACATACGCACTATCAATTTCGCTGTATTCAGTCGGGACGATCTGTGCCAGGGGAGCATCAGGGAGATAGCCGGTTGTGGACATGGCCAGGGGGGTGAAAATTAAACTGTCGGTCAATGTTTTCAGATCTGTACCCGCTATCTGTTCGAGAACCTTCCCCAGGGTGATAAGGCCAATGTCCGAATAACGATACCTGGTACCCGGTAAAGTATCCAACTCAGCCTGGAAAACACTGTCCAGCAGTGCTTCAGGTGATGGAGCATCCATATTATAAAACCGTTTGAACGGCTTCATACCCGCTGTGTGAGTGAGGAGTTGTTTAATGGTTATGGTCCGTTTGAGCGCAGTATTCAGCGAATCTGGCCCTGAAAATTCAGGAAGATAGGATACAACCGTTGAATCCAGCTCAAGCTGGCCTGACTCATACAGTTTCATGGCGGCTGAGGTCGTGGCGATCACTTTGGTCATTGATGCCAGATCAAAGATATCACCCCGATAGGTATGGCGCTCCTGGGAATAGGTATGGGATCCAAAATATTCATGGAGAAAAATCTTACCGTCCCTGGCTGCCAACAGGACACCACCTGGCCAGGCATGTTCTTCCAGCGCCTGATTTACCCAGGGCATGATCTGGCCTGGATCAGCACCTAATTCTTCGGGAGCCACATGAAATAGCAGGCTCTGATCAGACTTGTCAATCACTACATCCTTGGTGAAGGAACCCTGTGCCAGACCATTACGGCTGAGGCCCTGACCGCGGTCGGCTATGCCGGGAATAGTTATTGGAAGCGTGCCTGAAATGTTTGTCTGGCCCAGAATAGCCTGGGCCACTGCCTTTTGCATCTCGGTCTGGGAACTATAAGACACCAGATAGCTTGGGACTTCTGGAAAGGATCGGATCAGATAGGGTGTCCCAAAACTATTGACCAACAGCCGCGGGGTCTTCCGGGCCAATTCTTTGATGAAGCTGCTCTGGCGCTCCTGGAGATACACCCGGTTCTTGTTCATTTTGATACTGCTGAAGACATTCACGATCACATCGGCCGAATCAGGAATTTCATTCAGGATATTCGTGTAATAAGATTCAGGGTCAGTATTGTCCACTGCGTGAGAAACAGTATGGGGCAGTAAACGGACCAACTGTCTTCTCACCGTGGTCAGATCATGATCGAAGCTCCTGTCCTTGACATCAATTATGTAAACGGTATCCAGGTCTGAAATGACCAGTGGAACCATGCTCAGACTATCTTTTACCAGGGTTACCGCTGCCTGCATGATCCGGGAGGAAACAGCCCGATTAGCCGCGCGGCCAAACGCTTTTTGGGTCTGTGTCAGATCCAGAATTTTCTTTTTGTCCAGCCCCAGCTTGGATTTAAGACTCAGGATTCTTAGTACTGACTCATCGATCCGCCCTTCACTGAGGAGTCCATCGTGAACAGCTTCTTCCACAAAATCAATGGATCTCTCATAGTCATAGTTTTGGATGATAAGGTCAGCACCGGCTTTGATGGTTTGGATTAAAGCATAGCGGTCCGAATACAGGTTGGTAATGCCACCCATTGCCATGGCATCAGTAATGATGACACCTGAGAAACCCATCTTTTGGCGCAGGATGTCACGTAACCAATAAGGAGAAAGCGAGGCTGGTACACCGGGTTCCATTTGAAAATCACCAGCATCAAGATGCCCCACCATTACCAACTCAACGCCAGCATCGATCAAGGCTTGAAATGGCTTTAATTCTATAGCCCACAAGCGCTCTGGATCACTGGGTATTTTGGCCAGTGAGCCGTGTGAATCGGTCTGGGTGTCGCCGTGTCCCGGAAAGTGTTTTGCTGTGGCCAACATTCCTGAGGCTTGCAGTCCTTGCATAAATCGGGTGGCATACTGGATCACCTGATCCGGATCTTCGCTGAAAGCACGGGTGTTGATAATTGGATTTTCTGGATTATTATTGACATCCACCACGGGAGCCAAAGCCACATGGATACCCAGAGCCCGACCTTCTTCAGCCGTGATCCGACCAGCTTCAAACGCTAATTCCGGATCACCCGTGGCTGTCAGAGCCATGGGCCAGGGGAGAGCAGTACCACCTTTAAAGCGTCCCTTTAATCCATATTCCAGATCAGCCTGAACCAGTATGGGTATCTCCGAACGACGCTGCATGTCATTCAGGAGGGTGAGTGCGGAGGAAGCATCTCCACCCCAGACATGGAGCGAGCCCATGCCATCGGAGTCCAGGATACCTTGAATCTCTTTCCATTGGGCCGATTCAGCGGATAAATAGTCCAAACGCATGTGATAGACCATCATCTGGGCGATCTTTTGCCGAAGTGTGAGCCGTTTAAGGGTCTGCCTGGCCCAGGGTGATGCATCCACAAGTGTCGTTCGGGTGCTGCAAGTGACCAGGAGCAGCAGGATCAATCCACCTAGAAGTGGTCTCAATAGTCGAGGAAATGTCATTGGAAATCCTGAATTATTAAACTGCCACGAGTTAGCCGTGTGTGCCCACTATTCGTCATCCCCAACGGAGTCGAGAAATTTAAATCCCTAGGCGAAGGTAGCAGGAAGTAAAATATTACGAAAAACATGGGTCGGCTTATATTGTATTTCTACCAGATGGATCAAAAATGAGTGAACGGTGTGTGGTCTGCGGCCAGCGCCCTGATTAATGCTTCATGGCTGGGTGTTAAACTGAGATTTCTCCTGCCCAACACCCGTTTGGCCGTGTCGATGGCCTTATCCAGCTCGTGGGTGCCATTACCCCATGAAAAAGAGGGCATGGCCCGTGGTGGAAAATCCTCCTGGAATACATTACAAAAAGTGCCTATCAAAGTCCCGGTATTCAGACGGACACCAATAGCGGTCTTGCTGTGATCGCCCAGGATGGTGCCCAGGAATTGACGTTCCGTGTCATAGTTATTGCCAGCCCATGAAACCCGGATGGCCTGGTAGTTATTTTTGAGATTACTGGTAATCGTACCAGCGCCAATATTGATCCATGAGCCTAAAATAGAGTCTCCCAGGAAACCAGCGTGGCTTTTATTGGAATAGGGGTGGAGAATGGAACCTTTGATCTCACCTCCCAGATTACAGACCTGACCCACCACTGAATGCCTGATGGAAGTACCTGGTTTTATTGTCGAACGTTTACCCAGGTAAAGGGGACCCTCCAGGGCTGAGAAAGGGCTGACCTTGCAATCCTCATCAATGATGATGGGGCCGTGACTGGCATCCAGATGAACATATTTGCTGATCTGAGCTGTGTTGGAGATATAAATATGGCGATCATCCAGAGTAGATAGCTCCGCAGGCAGTCGGGGAAGAAAATCATTGTCTTTTTTCCAGAGTTGCAGGTCAAAGTCCAGGGCTGGTGAGATGAGATCCAGGTAATCCCAGATCCATCCGGGGAGCGCTGGGAGGTCGTCCAGATCTCCTGCGAAGGCAGTTAATCCAGCCAATTCGCTGTGAAAGCCGGTTGAAAACTTGAGCGTTTTACCGGGTTTGGCAGCCAGTACCACCCCAGCCTTGAGAATAACACCGCAATTTTCAGGTCTTAGTTTGGTGATCATGTCAGAATACATCCAGGCCGGGAGGGCGGCATTCAGGAAAATAGTGTTTTCGTCGGCAGGCTGATTGATCTGTAACTCTGGGTATTTGGATTCATGGTCTGCTTTAAGAATCGGGCGGATCCACAAACTGATGGGATCACTTCCAAGCGTTTTTTGAGCGCGTTCAAGATTCGAATAGATCCCATAGCGCAATTCTGCCACGGACCTGAGAAGTGTCAGGGGGCCAAATGGAGCAAGATTCTCCGGCTCAAACAAAATGAGGGAACTCATGAAGGGCTGATCCTATCGTTCAATAATGAGTAGGGGTTGTTCACTGAAGAATGTAAGCGGACTCGCTATTGAATCAATAAACAAAGCGTTGACAATAGTAAGTAAAAAAGATTAACTTACCGCCTCGTAATTATAGCTGATACAGAAGATTGTAAAGTGGGTCTGCACAAACTTTAATTCCATAGGTGGTGCGGGGTCTGGTTTGATTTAGGATGGAGTACCATGAAAAAATCCAATTTCCATTTTGTGAGACAGATCAATGAGATCTCCGTGCTGCGGATCGTTAGGGATGAAGGTCCTATATCAAGATCTGAGGTCGCTCGTAAAATGGGTGTTTCCAAAGTTATCATTGGCGGTATTGTAAAACGACTTATTGAAACCCGGATCTTGTTCGAGATCGGGAAGGGGCAATCTACAGTTCAAGGTGGTCGCCGGCCTGTGATGCTGCAGTTCAACGCCGATGCCGGTCTGGCAGTTGGCATTGAGGTCCATCTACACCGGGCGAACATTCTGATCACGAATATGAATGCCGAAATACTGCATGAGGGAACCGTTAATTTTAAGGACAATACTAGTCCCCAGTCAATTCTCAAGCGAATTGTAAAAAATATTGAAAAATTGGTAGATGACGACGAGAAAATGTCGTCTGTTCTGGGGGTAGGAGTAGCACTTCCAGGTTTGATGGAGTATGAAACGGGCTCTATCCTGAGCAGCCATTCTCTGAAGGCCTGGGAGGGGTATCCAATTCGGACATTTTTAGAGGATAAGCTGGATACCAAGGTATACATTGAAAATGACGTCAAAACCATCACACTGGGCGAATATCACTGGGGTGCTGGACAGGATGCCAAAAATGTAGTGTATATCTGGTTGGGCGAGGGGATCGGTGCCGGCATCATCATCAATGGTGATATCTATCGCGGCATCACCTCATCAGCTGGTGAAGTTGGTTATACTGAGATCTCAGCCCGGGGCATCAACCGAGGCAGATTCCCAATTTTATATCAGGGCCAGCACCGCTTTGGTGAGATCCTCACTACCCGCAACCTGGAGCTAAGCATGCTGGAAGCGGTGAATGCCAATGGCAAGCAGACCCTGTTAAATAAAAATGACATCAATCTGAATGCCATCGCTACCGCCTCAAAAAAGGGTGATGAACTCGCCCAGGATGCTTTAAAAGAATTCGGCCAGATCCTGGGGGTCCTTGTAATAAGCGTGATCAATCTGTTTAACCCTGAACTGATCATCCTGGGTGGCCCCGTCATTGATAAATGTCCCTATGTATTAGAGGAAGCAACTCGTAAGGCCAAGGAAGATGTGCTTTTGGTTCCGGCGGAAATTGTAAAGATCCGGGCAGGTGCCCTGAAAAACCGAGCCGGTACCCTGGGTGCTGTTGGCATGGTGTTGCAGGATCTTTTTAAACCACCCATCGTTAATCTGGCAACCTACCGGTCTTTGATCCTGCCTGGATAATGCTGATTGGATTCCTCCAGAGATGACCAGAGGCTGATTATTTTGAAGAACGATCGATCTGATCGCGCAGTGAGGCCGCTTTTTCGTAGTTCTCAGACAGCAATGCCATCTGTAATTCAATTTCCAGTTTCTCAATGGGGGGCAGCTCAGTGGGCAACCCGTCATCGGTGATCCGGTGCTGTAATTCCTTCAATTGGTAGATCTCGGGACTCAGATCCGCTTCAGGATCTTCCAGAACATTTTCGTAAACATGTTTGATTTGCCGGATCCCGGCATTTAAAATTTTCAGAGCTTCAGATTTATCATTCAGCTCAAGTTTGAGCATGATCTTGGCACTGGTATTCATCATCATCACATAGGGTCGATGTTGTTGACTGGCAAAATTCTCTACAGCACTGGAATGATTGGCAATGACGTTCAGAATATCCAGATTATGACGAGTGTCCCGGATCACACCTTGATAATCTTTTAACTGATGCAGGCTGAGATAGCGATGATAGTACTGTAAGCCTTCCTGTCTCAGGTCAAAAATTTGTCGCGGCGTCAGTAAAAAATTTTCTTCAGAACCAGCCAATGATCGATAGTAGTGCATGTAGGATTCAAAACCCATTGGGAGCAGACCATCCGGTCGACCTTCATATTCCATCTGGATCAAGCCCAGATCTATACGCATCTGAATTTTTTGACGTCCATCGTCACCTTCGATCATCCGGGCAGTCACTGCCAGCGCTTCGAAGGGCCATTCATTTAATATTTTACTAATATCCATCACGCCTAATTAAATCGGATTCGCCATCTTCTCCAACCTTTCATGTACCTCAATTCAATTTTGTTCCCCTTAGCTGCCAGGAGGACGGTTTAGGGTCGAGTTTAAGTATCTCACTGAGGAAACTCAAAGCATTGGCTAGATAGGACTTTTGACTTTCGACTTTGGACTTCCGACTATTTTCCTAGATTGCTGCCATGAACGCACACCGCCATAATCGCGAAATCATTTTACTGGGTCTGGCACCTGTGACTGCTAAAGTTCACGGTATGTGGCACAAGGGGTATCCTGTTCACCAGGGTGAGACTGAGGCGAGCATTAATTTTGCCACACTCTATGCTTCTGAGCATGGTATCATACCGGATCAGGATCTGCTGCGAAAGGAGTGGTTGAACCTTGTCGATACTTTGCTTGCCGCTGGGTTCCACCTGCATATCGTCCCCTTTCCAGAAGCGTTGAATCGCCCGGATAGTCTTTATCATGATGCAGTTTTTATTCGTGATGGGGGCTTGATCTTTCGAGGAATATGGATAAAAAGTCGCTTTAGCGTAAAAGATCGAATCTATGAGGGTGAATTTCACACCAAACTTATTGAAGCAAAATTGAATAAAACGGTGGTGACCCTTCCCACAGAGGCTTTTCTCGAAGGTGGTGATATCAGCTATCTGGAAACCTGCCAAGGGAGCTATTATTTCGGAGGTCTTTCACGGTCCAACAAAGTGGGGCACGATTTTGTCCGGGGAATCATCCGGCCGGATCAATACATCCTCATCGAATCAGAAGGATACCACCTGGATACCGTTTTTACTCCCGTGGTGAACGCAGATAACTGCCTGGTGGCTGTCATAGTCACTGCCGACAAACTTAGCCAAGACAGTATGAAGGCACTACATAACCTGGGTGTCAGGGTCATTGAAGTATCTGCCATGGATTCATCAGGTGTTGCCGACCAACTGGGTGATTACGCCGTAAACGCACTGATTGCACCCGGCATCATGGTCAACAGCAGTTATTTCAGTACACCTGGAGTGGAAGAGCTGCTAAGCGAACTAAATATTCAGCGCTTTGTGACACCCCTGACGAGTTTTCTCTATGCCGGAGGCTCAGTTCACTGTCTCACCAATGATATCTACTAGACCCATCCTTATGCTGCCCTAACCGGTTCCAGGTGTGGCGTAAACTTTAATCATCGCGGTGTGTGTCTCCAAATTCTGGTTGAATGACACTAGTGTCCGAACACATCAACTCACCTTTCAGCTAAGCAGCAGAACCAAGCAGTTAAAAAAAAGACCGGTGGATCACCGGTCTTAAATAAACATAGCCTGGGGACTATTAGATCAGAAAAGCTGGTCAGCTAAAGCTTGCCATGTGTTTGGATATACGGGACTTTTGGTTAGCTGCTTTATTCTTGTGGATGATACCACTAGCAGCGACTTTATCGATAATTGAGATAGCAGAGTGACCGAGAGTTGTGGCAGTTTCTGCATCCTCAGCTGCGATTGCTTTCTTTATGGCGCTTTTCATCATTGAGTTGTAATGCTTATTGCGTACGCGAGCTTTCTCAGCTTGTCTGATACGTTTAGCGATGGTCTTTTTAACAGGCATAATTTTTCCTTCTCCTCAAAAATGCCCGCGAATATAGCTGCCCACCAAGCGTCTGTCAACGCTTTAAGTTGAAATATAAAACACCCACTTGGCGTAATTTAATTCAGAATAAATCAGTTAAAACCTTTTCATTGCTGTCCCAAACATTTATTGAATGATACCCGCCACTACCAGAACCAAACTAAAGCTATTAAACTGACCATTTTCGATTTCGATCTTCAAGTTTCATTCGGCTGGTATTTTTCCTTTATGTGGCTTGACTTATATGCTGCTAAAATATCTAATCGACCGGTCGTGTTGTCCCAGTACTGTTTACCAATACTCAGACTAGCTGCAATCTTATTTGATCAGGGCAGATCTGCTATCAGGCGCAGCTCGGCCCCGCCCAAGGCAGATGATGAGCGTAGCTGGAGGCCAATTTGTGGATCAGTAAAGAATCGTTTTAGTAGAGCTAAGAAATATTTCGATAAAATGAAATTAGTGTTTTTGCTTTGCCGGTTTTCGTTCTACTTTATTCAACAATACAGGTGGTAGGAAAGCAGGGCTCATTAAAATGGCTGAATTCCCATGGAACAGCGTTTTAGTGGTAAAGAGGAGAACATGATGAACGAACGTTTTGATGAAGTAAAGGATACACTAAGGTTAGTTCCACTTTTTTCTGATCTGAGTGATAAGGTACTGGCACATCTGACAAACGTCTGTCAGGAAAAAACCTATGATAAGGATCAGCATATCCTGCATCAGGAGCAAACCGGTGATAATTTCTTTATTATCGAGAGTGGGTCGGTCAAGGTCACCCGCTTGGCAGAGGATGGCCGTGAAGCAGTGTTGGCATTCTTGCGTGAAGGTGACTTTTTTGGTGAATTAGCCATTCTGGACGGGGAGACACGCTCAGCAAATGTGATCACGCTTTCTGAATGTAAGATTCAAACTATCAACCGCCAGGAATTCCTGGATCTTTTGGAGCATCACCCCAAAGTAGCCACCGCGTTGCTGATGGAATTAGCCCTGCGGTTGCGGAAAACGGATATGCATCTGGAATACCTGACCCTCAGTGATGCTGAAGGTAAGATCGCCTCCATCCTCATTGAATTGGCCGAGGAGAACGGCACCTATAAGATGGGCGATGTGACCCTGGGACATATGCCCATGCAGCAGGATATTGCCAATATGGCTGGCACGACCCGTGAAACTGTTTCCCGCATGATGAAAAAATTGGAAGAAAAGAATTGGCTCTCCCGGGATGGTCAAAAGGTCGTTATCCGCAAGTACAGTAAATTCAAGGAAATATATCAACTCAAATTCTGATCCTGAATCCTAATGAAAATTGATCTTGACGGAATTCTTAATTCCAGGCGCCTGGCAATCACCCGGGCGCTTTCATTTGTGGAAAATTCGGATGACCTGGACATGGCCCTGACAGATGCCCTGTTCCAGCACCTGGGCCATGCTTATCGGGTCGGAATAACTGGTCCACCCGGGGCAGGTAAAAGTTCTCTGGCAGATCGCATGATCGAATATTGGCGATCCAAAGATAAACGGGTTGCGGTGATCTCAGTTGATCCCACCAGTCCTTTTACCGGCGGGGCTATCCTGGGCGACCGGGTGCGTATGGGACAGCATTATTCTGACAAAGGGGTCTTCATCAGATCCATGGCCACCCGTGGCAGTCAGGGTGGTTTGGCTCTCCGGACCCAGGATGCCGCTGATGTATTTGACGCAGCGGGGTTTGATATTATCCTGTATGAAACTGTGGGCGTCGGGCAAGTGGAGTTGGATGTTGCCCAAGCTGCCGATACCACCTTGGTGGTGCTGGTTCCAGAATCTGGTGATGATATTCAAGCCATGAAAGCCGGTCTGATGGAGATCGCAGATCTGTTCGTCATAAACAAAGCAGACCGACAGGGAGCCAATCAGGCAATGGTTCAGATCCAGTCCATGCTGGCGATGAGGCACCCGGAGGAGGGGATCTGGTCTCCAGAAGTCTTAAAGACCAACGCCCTTAACGCAGAAGGCACCGCCACCCTGATGGAACGGCTGGAGGCCCACCAACAATTTCTGCTGGAGCAGGGTATTTTTCGCCAAAATTTTAAGGATCGCATCATCGCTAAGATCAGAAACCATATTGACCAACATGTGATGGATCAATTCTGGACCGCTGAGAAAACTGATGTTTTGAATGGATCGATGGCTAAGGATGATGCAGGCAGGATCATCCCCGGTCAGATCGTAAAAAAACTTTTACAACTTTAAGCCCACTACTGGTTGACACTTACATCCCAGTCTTCAGATACCCCTGAGGGCAAATTCTACATCCTGGTAATAGATCGGGAAGTCACACCACCCCGCTGACATCGACCACAATCATTAACTCAGTTGAAGAATAACCGAAGAAGGGCAGACCTTTAGCTGCTATGTTGATCATTTTCGCCATAAATTCACTACTTAGCCAGTTCCAAAAGCAGTCTAAACACAAGCTAATCCTGACCAGCCCGTGTTTATCATCCAATCTTTACAATGACTGATATCACCATTTGAGATCTTATGGAACATTGCCAATGCCATAAGAACGGGAAATTAACAGTTGCCCACCTGGCATTGAATCATATTCGCTATCGGTATTAATATGTTCTCTCTCAGCTCAATTGAGGTTTTTCTAACCTGGAATCCTTTTATCTTAACCGCTTATGAATAAGCTGACAAATACTGAAATGCCACTGCTGGAACATCTTGAAGAGTTGAGATGGCGGATCATTAAAGCTTTGAGCAGTGTTATCATCTTTGCAGTGGTCGGCTTCATTTTTTCCAACCAGCTTATTTATATTCTCAGCATTCCAATCGAGCAGACCGAACCGAGATTAGAACTGCTGAATACCACTATTCTGGGTGTATTCCTGGCCAAAATGCGGGTGGCTGTCGTCCTGGGGATTGTGTGCTCCCTGCCGATTATCATCCACCAGGTCTGGCGCTTTATTGCACCGGGATTACTGGAGGACGAACGGGCATTTGCACCCATGCTTATCATCACCACGATCTTTAGTTTTATAGTTGGCTCACTCTTCTCTTATTTTGTAATGATTCCCTGGTCACTGAAATTTTTTGCCGTCCTAAATTATGGCTTGGAAGGTCTGGTCAATTACGTCACCATCACCGACTATCTTAACTATATCACAGTATTGATACTTTTTACTGGTATGGCTTTTGAATTACCGGTTGTGATCTATCTGCTGGCCAAGATCGGCCTGGTGAATCCCGGGATGTTGAGAAAGGTCAGACGCTTTGCCTACCTGGTGATCCTGGTCATCTCAGCCATTTTTACCCCGGCGGATCCTTTTACCATGTTGGGTGTAGCCATGCCCATGATCCTGCTTTACGAAGTGAGTATCTGGGTGGCAAAACTGGTGAAGCAGAACAAGCAGAAAACTGATGACGCTGAGGATGATCCTGAGGGTATAAATAAGGGAGATGAGTTACTTGAAGATTTCCTTGGATGATCTCCTAAGACCCATTCAGGCGGAGCTCAATAGTTTTCAGAACTATTTTGAGAATTCGCTGAAGTCCCATGTTTTCCTGATCAACCAGGTCATGAAATTCATCATTGCCCAAAAAGGCAAAAAAATGCGCCCCATGCTGCTGTTGCTTGCTGCCAAGTTGAATGGAGAATGTACCGAGCAAACCTATTCAGTGGCCACCCTGGTAGAGGTTTTGCATACAGCCACCCTGGTCCATGATGATGTGGTGGATGAAGCTGAGACTCGCCGAGGGTTGCCCAGTATCAATTCTATCTGGCGCAACAAGATCAGTGTCCTTATTGGAGACTATCTTTTTTCAAAAGCTCTGGTGAAAATGGTCGACCTCAAGCATCCGGAGATGCTGGACCTGTTGGCCAATACAGCCAATAAACTGGTTACGGGTGAGATCGATCAGATCGACCGGGCCCGGTCCGATACCATGACTGAAAGTGCCTATTATGCCATGATCGAGGATAAAACAGCCTCACTATTGGCCACTGGCTGTAAACTGGGTGCCATGACCACCTCAGATGATGAGGCAGTCTGGAATGCGCTCTTTGAGTACGGCCGCAACTTTGGGATCGCGTTTCAGATAAAAGATGACCTGTTTGATTTCGAAGGACGGGCCGCTTCCGTGGGGAAACCCATTGGTCTGGATGTTAAACACAATATGGTGACTCTGCCCATCATTCACGCCTTACAGCAGGCGGACAAACAGGAAGTGCGTGAATTCAAGCGCATGATCAAGAAGGGCAGTGACCGGGCGGTTAAAAAGTATGTTTTAAATTTTATCAACCAGTATGGCGGTCTGGAATACACCAAACAGCGTTTACAGGACTATTCCGATCAAGCCAAAGCCAGCCTGGACCTTTTCCCCGATAGCCCCATCAAACACTCCATGATCCAGTTTATTGATTTCAATATCCAACGCGAAAAGTAAGCGCATGCCGTGCCATATTCGAATCAAAGACCTGGCACTCAGTTATTGCTGGAAAAACTATGAGAAAAAGATCTTTCAGGACCTGAACCTGGGTATCGAGCAGGGCAGCTTTGTTACCATTACGGGTGGGAATGGCAGTGGTAAGAGTAGTCTGATCAAGCTTATCCTGGGTCTGATCAGTCCCGGGAAAGGCACTGTAGAGCTTGCCGGAAGCCCGGTAAAAGCTGGCTTCCCAACTGCGGTCCGCCACCACCAGATCGCCTATCTGGCACAACAGATCGAAGAACTCTTCTTTGCCGAAACCGTTCGTGAAGAATTAGCCTACAATACCGAGAACCAGGCGGGTATAGCAGACCTGTATTTAACCGAGTTAGGCTTGACCCATCTGCTTGACCGGACCATCGAAAGTTTATCTGGTGGTGAACGACAGAGCGTGGCATTGGCCCAATTCATGACCCATGAAGCGCCCCTGTTGCTACTGGATGAACCCAGTTCCTATCTGGACCAGCATCGAGCAAACCTGTTAAAGAAATATCTTAAGGATGCTCAAATGGCTGGTAAAACTGTGCTGCATGTCAGCCAATACCAGGCCGAGATCCATTGGGGCTCCCATTTTATCGATCTGGATGAAGATCAGCCAAGGTTAATACTGCTTTGAAACTAATTATTCCAGCCCTGAAACGCAGCTATCCCGGCAATGATGAATTCCAGTTGGAAACCCCGGAGTTAATATTTGACGAACCAGGCTATACCTGTGTCATCGGGGCGAATGGGTCGGGCAAAAGCAGTTTTGGCGAGGCGCTGGCCCAACACAGCAGGCTGTCCGACGAACAGAATTGGTACTTCTTGCCACAATATCTTGAGCGGTTCTTATTCGCCGAGAATATCGCTGAACAACTTTCTGAACTGCTCTCACAGAAAATTGATGAAGCCCGTCTGATCAAACTATTGGATCAGTTGGGCTTCATGGATCCGGCCGGAATGCTGGAATTCCCGTTTCTGCTCATGAGTGGAGGAGAACGGCGCCGGATTGCCTTGGTTTGTGTATTTTACCTGGAGCCAGAGTACCTTATTATGGATGAACCGGATATTGGTGTTACTGCAAAAGAAAACATGGTGCTGCTAACTAAAATAAATAATTTAGGGGCTATAAATGCGGGCTTGGTTGTGATCTCTCATAGTTATGATTTCGTAAAGGGATCCTCCGGGCTCATTTGCCTTAAAGCAGGTCAGGTACAAGAAGTGGGCAAAACCAGCGCCCTATTGGCTGACCCTGAATTTAAACTAAAGGAATGGGGCGTCAGGTTTCAATAGCGAATGAACACAACAAAAAAAATATATAAGCTATTAACAGCGGCCAATATGACATCCGTGGCCCGGGCGCTGATGGTCTTTCCCATCGTTTATCTACTCAATAAATGGGATGGGGATCTGGTAAATTTTCCCATGTGGGCGGCCTTTTGGATCACCATGGCCATATTCTCAGATTATCTGGATGGCTGGTTCGCCAGATCATACCATGAAGTGAGTCGCTTTGGCAAATTTCTGGACCCGGTAGCTGATAAGATCGTAATTTTTGGTGCTCTGTTTTTTGCGAGACCAATCTCAGAGTCTTTACCAGCCTGGTTTGTGGCCTTTGTGATCCTCAGAGAGATCTTTATTTTTGCTCTGGGTTATCTGGTGAGCAAAGATTCTAAACGTGAGATGCAGGCCAACCGAACCGGGAAATGGTCCGTGTTTTTAACCAGTATCGCTTTCATTCTGCTGATCTTTAAACTTCAACCCTGGGCAAACTATCTCATTTATCTCACCACGGCGGTGGGTTCAGTATCCTTCATCCTTTATATGAAGTACTATTATCACCTTTACCAGGTTGACGTGAAACAAAAATAGCTTTGCGTAAAATCTTAAGAACCACGGATTCCACTGATTGCCCAGACGAAAGACAATGGCAGGTACTTCAACTCACCATGGCCTTGGCGAGAGCGTAACGCGCCACCATTATTCAATAAGAAACTCATAAACTCAAGAAACTCCCCACCCCATGTTATTTTCGGCAACATTTAAAAAATTAAAACAAGGTTTAAGTCGCTCCCGGACTCAACTCAACAACCGGATGAGCAAGCTGTTTACTGGCTCTGTCCCGCTCACTGAACAAATGCTGGAGGAAATTGAAGAAACCCTTATCTCCGCTGATATCGGCGTGGACCTCTCTCTGGAGATCATTGAGAACCTCCGTAAAAACTTTCCGCTGAACCAGGTGGTTGATATGGCGACAGTTGTGGCCTTCCTGCGAGCTGATCTCAGCCAGCGGATGACCAGTAAGCCAGGGGAGGCAGAGGGGCATGAGAAACCTTATGTTATTCTGGTGGTGGGTGTCAATGGGACGGGTAAGACCACATCCATTGGAAAACTGGCCCATCATTATTCAAAAGCTGGTAAAAAAGTACTACTGGTTGCCGGTGACACATTTAGAGCTGCTGCCATCGAACAACTAGCCATCTGGTCGGAGCGCAGTGGGGCTGAGCTGATGCAGAAAGAGGCAACTGACCCCAGTGCAGTGGTCTTTGATGCCCTGCAGAGCGCCAAACAGAGGGGCCTCGATGTTGTGATTATCGATACTGCCGGCCGCCTGCATACCCAAAAGAATCTTATGGTCGAACTGGACAAGATCCAACGGGTGATCAAAAAGGTTATCCCCAGTGCACCCCATGAGACAGTCCTGACCATTGATGCAACCACGGGTCAGAACGGACTGATCCAGGCTCGTCAATTCTCACAGGTTACACCGGTTGATCATTTATTTCTCACCAAATTAGATGGCACGGCCAAGGGTGGCATCGCTATTGCCATTCACCATAACTTGGATATTCCAGTCAAGTATATTGGCCTTGGCGAACAGATCGAGGATATCCAGAATTTTGATCCTGTTAGTTATGTGGAAGCCCTCTTCCAGGTTCGGGAAACCCATTAGAGACGTACCACGTTACGTCGCTCACATTTGTGGATTGAAACAGAGCCAGAGATTGCCGCGTTCATCCCTCACCCGCACAGACAATTATCTGCACTATTAGGGCAATTCGAGCAATCCGCGGTTTCAACACTGATAGCCAAAAGGAATAAATGCCTGCAAAAGATCTAAATAAAAAAGTCCACATTATCAGCCTGGGTTGTGTCAAGAATACGGTTGACAGTGAGATCATTGCCGGTGGACTGGAAGCAGCCGGGATCGAGCTGGTGGATGAAGCCGAGGACGCCAATACCATCATCATTAACACCTGCGGATTTATCGGGGACGCCAAGGAAGAATCGGTAGAAGTAATCCTGGATGCAGCCCAGCTGAAAATTAATGGTAAGCTTGAGGAACTTCTTGTAGCCGGCTGTCTATCAGCGAGATACAAGAAAGAGTTAACCAAGGAAATGCCCGAGGTCGATCGCTTTTTTGTCACGGAGGACTTCCGGGAAATATTTGATCATATTGCCGCCAAACCACACCTGGCAGATGATCCGGATCATCGTCGAAAACTGCTAACACCCAGGCACTATGCCTATCTAAAGGTCAGTGAGGGTTGTGATAATGTCTGCAGTTTCTGTGCGATCCCCCTCATGCGTGGGGGGCAACGCAGTCGCAGTGTCGATTCTCTGGTGAAAGAGGCTGAATCACTGGTCACTCGCGGAGTAAAAGAAATGATGGTCATCGCCCAGGATAGCACGACCTATGGCTGGGATCTCGAACCGAAACGATATCTGCATGAATTATTGGCCGAGTTAGATCAGGTTGCGGGTCTGGAATGGATCAGATTGCACTACGCGCACCCTTCCCATTTTTCCCGGAAGCTGATCCCCGTCCTTAAAAACGCCCGCCGGATCCTGCCTTATCTGGATATTCCTGTTCAGCATGCTTCCTCAAAGATGTTGACCGCCATGAAGCGGGGCCTGGATGCTGGCGGTCTAAGCAGGTTACTCCTGAATTTGCGGGAGGAGATCCCAAACTTGAAACTGCGGACCTCAGTGATCGTTGGATTCCCAGGCGAAAGTCAGGCTGATTTTGATACCCTGCTGAATTTCCTGGAAGAGATCAAATTCGATCGCCTGGGTGTGTTTAGGTACTCTGAGGAGGAAGATACCAGCGGTGCTGAGCTTGAAGATGATGTTCCAACTGATGTAAAGCTTGAGCGGATGGATGCCGTCATGGCCTTGCAGCACAGTATCTCCTTCAACCATAATCAGGAACTGATCGGTAGCGAGCTGGAGATCATCATCGATGCAGCTGATCCTGATAATGAAGATCAAATGCTGGGCCGAACCATCTGGGATGCCCCCGAGATCGACCAGGTTGTATATGTGGCTGGCGGCTATCAATTAGGCAGTATCGTTAAACTCACGATCAATGATGCTGGAGCCTATGAGCTCTATGCTTCCGAGTCAGGTTAGGCTTCAGGATCCCAACAATTTGCAGGATCAATATTTCAGTGGAATTCTTGTGGTATCACCCCCAGAAGTTGCTATTATTCCGCACCAGTAAACCGCTTAATAGGATAATCTCATGAATAAAGAAAAACCACGTGTTGTATATCTAATCGATGGATCCGCCCTGGTCTATCGCTCCCATTTTGCCTTCATTAGGCAACCCCTGATCAATTCAAAAGGCCAATTGGTCAGTGCCATATTTGGATTCATGAATGCCCTGCTCCGGCTTATGATCAAGGAAAAACCAGAATTTCTGGCTGTGGTCATGGATGCCAAGGAAAAGACCTTTCGCCATAAACAATACCCCGATTATAAGGCAACCCGGGAAAAAATGCCGGATGAACTGGCAGCACAATTGCCAGTGATCGATGATATTGTTAATAAACTCAATATTCCCTACCTGAAACAGCCGGGATTTGAAGCAGATGATATCATTGGCAGCATGGCCAGGGAAGCCGCCGCTGCAGGCTTCATGGTTAGGATCATTACTGGTGACAAAGATTTCGCCCAACTGGTCACCGAAAAGGTACAGGTCGTGAATCCCAGGGACAATGCGGTTTGGACGCCAGAATATGTTCAGGAAAAGTGGGGCGTGCCCCCGGAGCAGATCATCGATCTCCTGGGGCTCATGGGCGATGCCTCTGATAATGTACCCGGTGTACCTGGTGTGGGTCCCAAAACCGCTGTCAAGCTGATTCTGGAACATGGAGGGATGCACGATCTTTATGCAAATCTGGATAAGGTGAAAAATCCCAAATTAAAAACCAAGCTGGAGGATAACCGGGAACTGGCTTTGCTCTCCCGGGAATTGGTCACTATCAAAACCGACATGGATTCTGTTCCCAAAGCAGACCAGATCCGCATCGAAGCCCCTGATATAGATGCCGTACGTAACGTGTTTCAGGAATTTGAACTGTTCAACCTCATGAAGCCCCTGGATGAAGTTCGCTCGCTCTATGATTCTGGCAGCGGACCGGTTCAGGAAGCCCGGGACCGAACTTATAGGGTGGTCAAACATATTCCGGAGCTGATGAATCTGGTTGAGACTTTAAAAAAACAGGAAATGGTGGCTTTTGATCTGGAAACTACCAGCCTGGACGTCCTCACTACTGAGATCGTCGGGTTGTCGTTCTCCTGGGAAGCGAATCAGGGTGTTTATGTTGCCGTCAAATACCCCAACCCACCGGAAGGCTGTTTTACTGCTGCTGATATTGACACGATTCTCCATGAACTAAACCCTTTTTGGGGCTCTGATTCGATTAAAAAAACCGGTCATAATCTAAAGTTCGATCTTTCCGTGTTGAAAAGCTACGCTGTGGATGTCCAGGGCATCAGTTTTGATTCTCAGATCGCCGGTTATCTGGTAAATCCAGGTGGACGTGGATACGGGATGAATGACCTGAGTGTCCAGTACCTGGGGATCGAGCCCATTCATATTGAGGCATTGATCGGCAAGGGCAAAGACCAGATCACCATGGATCAGGTGAACCTGGATATGATCAGTGAGTATGCTGCAGAAGATGCTGATATTGCATTTCAATTGTATGAGGTACTGTCTGAAAAGATCAGATCAGCAGATCTGACACAAGTGTTTCATGATATTGATCTGCCACTCATGCCGGTTCTGCTGGAGATGGAACGGATCGGTACTTTTGTGGACGCCGACATGCTGGGAGAGATGTCAACCAGTCTGGGTACTGAATTGATCCGCCTGGAAAAGGCCATTTATGAAGAAGCCGGGGAGGAATTCAACGTGGCTTCGCCCAAGCAGGTGGCTGAGATCCTGTTCGAAAAAAAGGGGATCAAACCCATTCGTAAGACCAAAACCGGTTATTCCACCGATGTCAACGTCCTGCAGATATTGGCAAAAGAGCATGCCATTCCCCGCTATATGCTGGATTATCGTCAAGTGGCCAAATTGAAATCCACCTACACTGATACCTTACCCCTGTTGATTCACGAGCAGACCGGACGCATTCACTCCAGTTTTAATCAAACCATAGCTGCCACAGGGAGATTAAGTTCCACCAATCCTAATTTCCAGAATATTCCAGTGCGTACCGAACTGGGTCGGGATATTCGCAAGGCTTTTCGTCCGCAAAACCCGGGCTGGAAGATCCTCTCGGCAGATTACTCCCAGATCGAGTTGAGGCTCATGGCTCAGTATTCCCAGGATGAACGTCTGATTCAGGCTTTCAAGAATGGGGAAGATATCCATACCGCTACGGCCGCTCATGTCTTTGGGACTGACTTGTTCGGGGTAACTGAGGACCAAAGACGCCGGGCCAAGGTGGTCAATTTCGGCATCATGTATGGTGCTGGTCCGTTCCGGATGTCCAATGAATTAGAGATCACACGGGGTGAAGCAGCTGAGCTGATCAGCGAATATTTTGCAACCTATCCAGGCATTCGAAATTACATAGATGAAACCCTGGAATTCGCCCGCGAGCATAAGTATGTCCAGACGCTTTTTGGACGTAAGCGACCCATTCCGGACATTGATGCTGCTAACCGGATGAGCAGGGAAGGGGCAGAACGGGTTGCCACCAATATGCCCATCCAGGGCACGGCTGCAGATATCATCAAAATAGCCATGCTCCAGATCCATGATCAGATGAAGGCAACTGGTTTAGCCAGCAAAATGATCCTCCAGGTCCATGATGAATTGGTGTTTGAAGTCCCGGATGAAGAGGTGGAACCGTTATCCCAGCTGGTAAAAGAGACCATGGAGCATGCCGTGGACCTGGATATTCCGCTCACTGTTGATCTGGGCGTAGGGGATAATTGGCTGGAAGCCCACTAACAAATTATCACAAGACCTATTTTTATGGCCATCTTAAGGGTCATTGATGGAATTCTATTATTGCCGAAATAGCCAATCTTTGATCAGCGCACGGAATCTTCCAATCTACTAAGATCCGCACGGAGTAGGCCTTACTAACCCTCATTAATTACCGCCCCCTAGTTAATAAATAAATTGTATTAACTCAGACCGCAGATATATTGAGCCGAAAGAATAATAATATTAATGGCTTCAATTGAAAATTTATAGGCTGCCGATTCGCTTTCCAGGTCACCGATTAGGCTATGTTGAAACTGGGAAATGAATTATGTTTGAGGGTCATTGAAAAATCGAACCGATGGTATTCTTTTTTTGAGGAGAGCGTGCATTCTAAGATCGCTACTATCAGCTAAGAAAATACACTTGAGGGATAGTTTATGAGAAACGCAAGATCGCTGCTTGTTGGCCTGGCTATTATTTCAAATATAATGGCTGGAACAACAGGAAAAATTTCTGGAAAGATCACAGACAATTACACAGGTGAGGCCTTGATCGGGGTCAATATAATGGTTGAAGGTACAGGTCTGGGTGCCATTACTAATATTGATGGTTACTATGTGATCTTGAATATCCCACCTGGTTTCCACACGGTAAAAACCAGTATGATCGGCTATGCCCGTCATGAGATCAAGGAAGTTCGCGTTGAGATAGATCGTACTGAGACCCTGAATATCATCATGTCCGAAGAGATCCTGGAGGGCCAATCAGTGGTCATCACTGCCGAGCGTAGGGTGATCAAGATGGATGTGGCTGCCAGTCAGCGCAGCATGGACGCCGAAAGCATCAAACAGCTCCCTGTCACCAGTATCAGTGAAGTATTGGGACTTCAGGCAGGCGTGAGTGGTTTCTCGGTTCGTGGTGGAGGAGCGGATGAAACATCTCTCATGATTGATGGCATTGAGCTCAAGGATCAGCGAACCAACCAACCTATTACAGGTATCCCCTTAAGCGCTGTACAAGAAATTTCAGTTCAAACTGGTGGATTTAGTGCAGAGTATAACAATGTACGCTCTGGGGTTGTGAATGTGGTGACCAAGGATGGAAGCGGAGGTTACTCTGGAACCGTGACCATCAAACATAGTCAGGCTGAACCAAAACATTTTGGCATTTCACCCTACGACGCCGATTCTCATTTTCTGAGACCCTATCTGGATGATGCCGTGGCCTGGACCGGCACCGAAAATGGTGAAACATATACGGATGTTGATGGCAATGGCTACTGGGATGAGGGTGAACCTTATACTGATTTTAATGGTGACGGATCCTACACCGCCTGGGATAAATATGAACAACGTCAGTATCCTGTCTTTGCAGGCTGGAACGCCTTATCCGAGTCCAGTCTGGGCAATGATGATGCCGGAGATGATCTTTCACCAGCCTCAGCCCAGCGCCTTTTTGAATGGCAGTACCGGAAACCCGGCAATATCATCAATCCGGATTATAATGTGGATGCCGGCTTTGGTGGACCGGTCCCCATAATCGGTTCCAGCCTGGGTGACCTGAGGTTCTTTATCTCCTATCGACAGGAACAAAACGAATATCTTTACCCCGTTTCCCGCTCTGGGACTCTATCTAAGACCACCTTGCTACGCGTGACCTCTGACATTTCTAACTCCATGAAGTTAAACATGATAGCCATGGCCGGGGAACTGGAGGCAACTACCTCCTCCAGGGGCGGACTTACCGGGTACCTTTCAAATGTCTGGGATCTTGCATCCCAGGTGAACCGGGCTGGTTTTACCATGCCCTGGCGGCTCTACTCAAACGAATATTGGGCACCAACCACAGTATCACATAGCACCATTTCCGCAAAATTCACCCACCTGCTTAGTTCTTCAAGCTACTACGAGGTTCTGGTGAAACACACACGAAAAAGTTATGATACCGGTCCAGGGCAAGATCGTAACACGGATCAGATCTATGAAATATTTGATGGTTATTTTGTTGATGAGGCGCCAGTAGGTTTCTATGGTACACCCCTGACCAGTGTTGAGGGTAAACTGACCATGGGGGGTGCTGTAAGCACATCGCGGGATGAGAGCACGGTCAAAACAAGCTCGATCAGTGGTAATTATACCAACCAGATGAATCGCCAGAATCAGGTGCAAGCAGGTTTCAATTTTACTTTTGATGACCTGGATATGGAATTCGGATCGCTGAATTATTTCTTGCCTGAGGGCAATTATTGGACCCGAATGCATTATAATCCCTACCGATTAAGTGGATATATTCAAGATAAACTTGAGTTTGAAGGATTTATTGCTTCCCTGGGTATAAATGCAGAGTTTATTGATCCTAGTGCGGCCTGGTATGCTATAGATGTGTATGATGAAAAATTCTTTTCCGGCAGCTACAGCCTGGAAAGCGATGATGATTTTGAAAAAGTTGACATTGATCCACAACTGTATATCAGTCCCAGACTTTCCATTTCTCATCCCATCACTATCAATTCAAAGTTGTACTTCAACTATGGTCACTATCGGCAGATACCCACGGCTGAAAGCTTATTTCGGATCCAGCGTAAAGCTGTGTTGAACTCCGAACGTGACATCGAGGATCTAACTCAACTCTCTGTTATTGGCGATCCTACTCTGGAGCAGGCCCGGACGATATCCTATGAGCTTGGCTACGATCATGCCCTGTACGACACCTATCTATTGCATTTCGCGGCCTACTATAAGGATATCTCGGATCAGCAGGACTGGACCCGCTACATCAGTGCCAATGGCAAAGTAAATTACAGCCAGTTAACTGCCAATAGCTATGAAGATATCAGAGGGTTCGAGGCTGATATCTCTAAATTGGTCGGTGATTGGATCACAGGTCATGTGAATTATGAATACCGGGTGAATACATCTGGATTTTTTAATATTAAACGGTATTACCAGGATCCGAAAGAGCAAAGCGACTATCTAAAAAACAATGCAACTCAATTCAAACCCAGGCCGACTCCTAGAGTCAAATCAGTTGTGGATCTCCACACACCTGGAAATTATGGTCCAAAGGTATTTGGCCAGCATATTCTCAGTGATTGGCATCTCAACATTCTGAGTAGTTGGCGGGCAGGTAGCTGGTTCGAATACAACCCCAAAAACATTGAAGGAATTAGTTATAATTTTCGCTGGCAGGATGCCAAATCAGTGGATCTCAAATTTTCCAAGATGTTCAAGGCCGGAAAAATGAACATCAAGTTTTTTGCTGATGTAAACAATGCCTTAAACATCAAAACCTTCAGTACCTATGGTTTTGCTGATATCCATGATTATAACTTCTACATGGGCTCTTTACTGTTAGGCGAAGACAATCTGGAAGATCTGGGGCTGAATGTGTTACCCGGCATCGATCATGCCGATAGTCCTGGTGATGTCCGACCCGCTGATATTGACTTTGTTCCTCTGGAATGGCGGGGTGATATCAGTGATGAACTCGATCCGCAGGAAAGACCGATCTATTATGATGCAGCCACTGAGACCTACATGCAGTGGGATCACAACGCTGGCTGGGATGAGGTAGATCAGGCCTATTTGGATCAGGTGGTTAAGGACAAAGCGTACATTGATAATCCTAATCAAGGTTCGTTCGTCTTTCTGGCGCCCAGAGATATTTTCTTTGGGATCAATATCTCCTACAATTTTTAATGACAAACGGATGCGATAGATAAGGAATTAATGATGCGTTTAAAGAACAATATGATCATCCGATTGTTGGTACTCAATATACTTACCTTTGGATTGCTTTCGACCCAGGCGATTGGCGCCGAGAGTAAGTGGATTGCTGTTGGGAATCTGCATAACTGGTATTCAGAAGAAGGCTGCGAGATCGAAGTTGGCCGAACTGGACAAATAAGAGATCAGCAGGATGGTTTGCGGTGGCCGGCTCAATTTAGTTATCAAGATGTTCAGGCAGCTAAGGCGCTGTGGATCGGCAGTACAAATTTCACTGATCCAGTAGCGGGTAGAACTTATGATTACAAAGTGGTACATGTGGGTCCCAGAGGCCCCGTTGATATTAAAAAAGAGATCATGATCGAAGCGTTCAAAATGTATGGTAAGTACGATCATCCCACGGTTTTTGTGGATGGCTTACCGGCCAGTACACTTCAATTCATGGATTTCGTGGATAGTGTTGATGCTGATATGGCAGCGGATCGACGCATTCTCAACCAAGTGAACACCGCCATGGGGATTACGCTTACTCGGAATATTCGCGGTTATTCAAATCAGAATCATGATAATTATCATATCTATGATTATGTATTCGAGAATACCGGGAAGTATGACACTGATGGGAATACTATTAATGTGACGCTTACTGATGTGTACTTCATGTTTCAGTATCGCTATGCTGCCAGTCGTGAGGGGGGACCCTATGGAAGTGGGGGCTACTGGTTGCCTCAGAATACCGCCTGGGGCCGCAACACGGTGAATGAAGTAATTGGAGAAAACCCGGCGGACGGTGAGATACGGGCACAGTACTCCTGGCATGGCAAGCATTCTCAATCCGCAGATGGCCATGATAACTATGGTGCTCCCTATTACGGCGATGGCGGTGATGGACACTTAAGCGCACAACAATTTATGGGTGTTGTGACCTTGCATGCCGATACATCACCCACTGATCCCAGCGATGACCTGCGTCAACCTTCAACAACCTATTACATTGGCTCAGATGCCCAGATAACCTATGATAATGATCAGTACAACCCGGCCAAGATGCAGGCTCGCTATGCCCACATGACGCTGGGGCACCCCCTGGAATCCCATGCTGAATCAGTTGGGGATGGATTTGCCGATACCTGGGGCAATGACCCGGGTGGCTATTCCCAGGCTCAAGCTTTTGGTCCCTACACGCTGGCTCCTGGCGAAAGTGTCAATATTGTTTTGGCGGAAGCCGTTGCCGGTATCAATCGGGCCCTGTGTTATGAAGTGGGTGGCAATTGGTTTGATTCCACCATTCCGGTGGGTGAACTACTGAATCCGGATGGTTCAACACCGGTTGATAAAGACGAATACAAGGATAAATGGGTATTTACAGGCGAGGATTCATTGCTGCAAACCTTCCAACGGGCCATTGATACCTATGAAGCTGATTATTTCGTTCCAGTGCCACCACCACCACCTGATGAGTTTGTCGTGACTTCGGGTGGTGATCAGATAAAACTCACCTGGTCCAATTCAGCTGAGTCACATCCCGGATTCATGGGCTACAAAGTGTATCGGTCCATGCATAAACCGGATACCACCTATGAGGAAATATTCAACTGTGATGTTACAGCCCTTAGTAATGAATTTGCCGATGTGCAAGCAAAACGCGGATTTGATTATTTCTACTATATCGTCAGCTATGATGATGGTAATACTAACCTGGTTGCCCCGGGAGCACCCCTGTACAGCAGTAAATTTTATACCATGACCAGCAAAGGGGCCAGCTTAAAGCGTCCGCCAGGGGAGACTTTAGCTGATATTAGGATCGTACCTAATCCGTTTAACATCAAATCGCGGGATTTGCAGTTTAGTGAAAGCGGACCGGATCGCTTGTATTTTTACGATATTCCTCCCATCTGTACCATCCGGATCTACACTGAGCGCGGTGACCTGGTTCATACAATTGAGCATACTAATAACAGTGGTGATGAGGCCTGGGATCTTATCACAGAATACCGACAGGTTATTGTAAGCGGCATTTATCTGGCGCATTTTGAAGTGCCAGATGGCCGATCAACCTATCGCAAATTTATTGTCATTCGATAAGGGGCTAGAGATATGTTTAAATACACGATAAATATTCAGGGTCCTCTGCTGTGGATGATGGTCCTATTACCGCTCATATTTACCATTAGCTGTGAAAGGTATAATGAAGAAACCTATGAGCTGAACGAACTCGAGCAAGTGATCTGTGATCGGTTTAGTGATACCTTGAGCCATGAGCTGAAAGCGGCCGATCTTCGCCTCTTTGGTCCCAGCTGGACCGGCAAAGAAGTTGAGCAAACCTTGCTGAATATGGAACGCATCGGGAGTACCTGGTTCAATGCCGATTTTGAGCTGGAACCTGATGTGTTTGTCTTTTTGGAAGGTGCTGATACGGTAGCAGCTATGCAAATCCTGGATTTCGTGTATGACGATGCCCTGGTAAGCATGGATAGCATCTACATCGCCTACCTGTATAACCCTGCCGGCACACCGGCATTTGGCGGATTGGTAGCCGATACAATTCTGGTCCTTGATCCTGGCACAACACCCCTTTATCTGGACTTTAGCCAAGGTGTGGTTGGCGCCAGTGATGACTGGAATATCAGCCTGGATGGTGTCAATATCAAACAAGCCAGCTTAAGCAAGGTCTTTCGTCTTGAGAATCGATTACTGGCTGCATTTACCACAGCTCCAAAAGAATACTATGCTGCAGATATCCTGGGTTTTGAGTTGGCTGTTAATTATCTGGAAGCTGACACGATCTATCTCACTGAAACCGATTCACTACTCAGCGTAGGAATAGAATCAAGCACTGATGCCGGGTATATGCTCTGGAATCGCCAGGGAATGGGAAGCTCAGAGATCATTTTTAATACCACAGACTATATGACCATCGCCATCTGGGATGAGAGTGGTATCTATCTGGACCCCTCTGATGTAACCATGTCCATGCAGACGGTTGCCTATTGCTGGGCTCTAAAGACAAAAGTAGCCTATGAACTTGATGAGTCGACCTATTTAGTTCAATTCCTGCCCCATGAAGAAATGGCAACCGCAGAGTTTGACCTGGTTATTGTGGAGGGTGAGTAAGATGAAAATTACAAACGTAAGCATGAAAAACAGCATATTACTGATTTTGACGCTGAGTTGTTTGGTGAGTATTGGTTCAGCACAGGTCAAACTGGCTCAGTCCGGGGGACAATTCTTAAGTGTTGACTCGGATGCCAAGGCAGGGGGTATGGCGGGTGCTTTGACCACCATAGAAATGAACTCCGCTTCGGTATTTTATAATCCGGCCGGAATGTCACGCCTGAGTGGCACAGTGGATGTGACAGCAAGTCAGAATCAATGGTTCGCAGATATTGCCTATAACTCATTTTCGGTGGCCATTAAACCCGCTGATGGTGAATGGGGCGTATTTGCAGCGTCTTTTGTTTCGGTTGATTATGGGGAGATCCAAGGAACCCAGCGCTGGGACAATGATCAGGGCTATATCGATACAGAGATTCTGACGCCTTCCGCCTATGCTGCCGGTTTTGGATACGCGAAAGCTTTAAGCGATAAATTTTCAGTAGGTGGTCATCTGAAATATATCGGTTTGAATTATGGGAAAAGTATCTACCCGGATGAAGCAGGTTTTGCTGATACAGTGAAAGCACACATAAGCTATGCAAACGCTTTTGATTTTGGAACGATCTATCGTACGGGTTGGAAGAGTTTGGCCTTTGGGATGTCAGTACGCAATTTTTCAAATGAAGTTACCTTTGAATCAGAAGGTTTCCAGTTGCCGCTGACCTTTGCCCTGGGCATTTCCATGGATCTCATGGATCTGAAACGTGAACAAATGGGTGACCAGCACCTGATGCTGAGCGTGGATGCCCTACACTATCGCTCCCATGCAGAACAAGTTCGAATTGGTCTCGAGTATAAACCAATCGCTATGCTTTCACTCAGGGCTGGCTATCGGTCAGCTAATGATGAGAATGATATCTCTTTTGGCCTGGGTATCCAGCAATTCGGTCTGGTATTTGATTATGCCTATGAACCATTTGGCCGCCTGGGAGATGTTCAGCGAATGACAGTCAGATTTTCTTTCTAAGCGGAATATTACCTGATATATGAAACTCAACCTTAAACATATCATTTTTGTGAGTCTGATCATGGCGACGAGCACCTGGTCTGCCACAACCGGTAAGATCAGCGGTCGGGTGAGCGATGCCAATACTGGTGAAGCCCTAATTGGTGTTAATATCATTATCACTGATCTAGGTCTCGGGGCTGCTACTGATCTGGATGGTTATTACACAATCCTCAATATCCGGCCGGGCAAACACACGGTCACAGCATCCATCATTGGTTACAGCAGCACAACCGTTGAAAATGTTGAAGTGGTCATGGGGTTGACATCAACCATCGATCTCAACCTGCAAACTCAGGTATTAGGGATGGAGTCGGTTACTGTTTACAGTGAAAGACCTATTGTTTCAAAAGATCTTTCCGGTAGTCAACTGAATGTGGATAATACCTCTATCGAACAATGGCCCATCTCATCGGTAGCCGCGGTCCTGGGTATTCAGGCTGGCGTGGAGAATATGCAGGTCAGGGGTGGCAGTATCACCCAGACTGCTGTTCTAGTAGATGGTTTTCTGTTGAACGACAGCCGATCCAATGCCCCGGTAACCACTCTGAGTTTAAGTTCAGTGGAGGAGATCCAGATCCAATCTGGCGGTTTTAACGCCGAATATGGAAATATTCGTTCCGGTATTGTGAATGTGATCACCTCTGAAGGTCCTAAAGATCATTATTCAGGGACCTTTTATTACCAGAACAGCCCGGCGGCACCCAAACATTTTGGGATATCACCCTACGATGTGAACTCCTACTTCCTGAGGCCCTATCTGGATGATGACGTGGCCTGGACCGGAACAGATAATGGGGTATGGAATGAGTATACCAGAAGTCAGTATGCATTTTTTGAAGGCTGGAATGGGAAGACCGATCCTGAAACTGGTATAACTGCTACAGCGGCAAAACAACAATGGGTCTATGAACATCGGCGTACTGGGCAAATCACCAAACCGGATCAAACTTTAGACCTGGGCTTTGGTGGCCCCATAGCTGTGATTCCCAAACTGCGATTCTATCTTTCCTACCGGAATGAAACGGAACAATTTATTATCCCGCTTTCCCGAGATGGCTATCGTTCAAATTCGTCCCGGCTGAAGCTAAACTATGATATCGGTTCCGGTAAAAAATTGATGGGAACGGCACTGTATTCAGAAGAACACTCGGTAAATCAATACAATTGGACCACGGTTCCTGAGGGCAGTTTATTGCGCGGAACCTATAGTGTCGCCAATCTGGCCAACGGTGCGGTACTATTTACACCTGATTATTTCAGCCCATATTCAGTTTTCAGAGGACGGTTTGATCTGAGCTATAACCACATGTTGAGTTCAGACTCATTCTACGAGATCATCCTCCAACATGGACGTACGCAATATAAAACCTATCAGGGTGCGGCCCGGGATACGGTAAAATACGAGATCTTCCCGGGTTTTATGGATGATGAAGCGCCCTATGGTTACGCTGCCAATGAATGGATGAGCCTGGGTCGCGATACCAGCCGTACAAGTGCCACCCTATTCAAAGCAGATTATACCAGTCAGGTGAATCAACGCAATCAGGTAAGAATGGGAATCCAGTTTGCCTATAATGATTTCCAGGTGCGGTCCTACACAGAGAGTGCCAAAGATACCTGGCGTCGGGCCATGAATTATGATGTAAATCCATATCGCTTGAGCGTTTATGTTCAGGATAAACTGGAGTACGAGGGCTTTGTGGCCAATCTGGGACTCCGGGGAGAATATTCAGCTTCTAATACTGTGGTTTATCAATTGGATGCTTTTGATGATCTGTTCAAACAGGGAGCGGGTCATACCCTGGAGGAAATGGCCGAGCAGATCAATGCCATTCCATCCTTTACTCTGAGTCCACGTCTGGGGATCTCACATCCCATTACTGATCGTTCAAAACTCTATTTTAATTACGGACATTTTTATTCCGAGGCGGGCTCTACCTACAGATTTCGCATTCAGAAAGAATCCAATGGTTTGGTTACAAGGTTGGGCAACCCTGAATTGGATCAGGAACGAACAATTGCCTATGAGCTGGGCTATTCCCACGGGTTCAATAATACTTACATATTGGATATGGCTGCCTACTACAAGGATATTACGGCCCAACCAGGTTGGGTGCTCTATGAAAATGCCAATGGATCGGTGAGCTACCTGAAGGCAGAGAGTAATAATTATCAGGATATCCGGGGAATTGAAATGACCCTTAGCAAGCCAAGGGGCGAGATCTTCAGTGGCTTTATCAACTATACGTATATGGTCAGGACCAATGGGTATTTTGGGCTATTGGAATACCATCAGAATCCCCAGGAACAAGCTGAGTACGAGAGTAAGCATATTAAGGATGATAAACCCAGACCCAGGCCCTACCTGCGCGCCAATATCGCCCTGAGGACTCCTGACAAATTCGGTCCCCAAATACTTGGGGCTGCTCCATTGGGAGGCATACAAATTAGTTTTTTGGGTCAGTACAAAACAGGGAGCCAATTTAATGCATATGCCCTGCTCAACGTCAATGAATACGTACAATGGACCCCACGTACCACTCTGGATCTGCGAGTACAGAAATCGATTGATGTGAAGGGGGCGGGTTTGATGCTTTTCTGCGATTTCTCCAACCTCCTGAATTCAAAATATCTAAGCTATAGCGGGTTTTCTGATCAACGGGATTACATAGATTATCTCCAATCATTACATTTTTCATTTGAAGAGGGAACCGAGGCGGGGGATGATTATGTGGGTCGGTACCGTGCTGAAGATGTTGCCTATGATCCTATGGTGGCTAACCCTGATAATGATCCGGTCATTGCTGCCGACAATGAGCGCCGAAATGAAACTGGCTCATACATAGATATGCCCAATTACCGTTCACTGACCTTTCTGGATCCCCGTAAAATAACCCTCGGATTAAGGTTTAAATTTTAATGAGTAAGATCAGATTTTATCATCGGATAGTGTGGATGATCGGATTTAGTCTGATCAGTATCGCCGGTTTTGGCCAAATTGATGGTTCTCAAAAACGCTATGTCAGGGTGGGAAGCCTGCAAAGTCATTTCTCAGCTTATGGGTCGGAAAGAGCCTGGAATAATTCCTACTATGAAGGGTTGATATGGCCGGCAGACTATCCATTTCAGGACAATTCAGTGATCAAGAGAGCCTGGGCGGCCGTTCAGAACTTTCAAGATGAGAATGGGGTTTACTGGCCGGAATATGGGATCTATTACACCCTGGCTGCTGAAGGTGTGGGGCTGTTTCCTATGGAGCTCAGGCAAACCTCAAGCTTTAAACCGCCCGATATATATGTCGATGGCGATGATCTCAATATTATTTTTGCCGGAGAGATAGATGACTATGATATGGACCAACTCCCAGATCGGATCATCACCAATGTGGTGAACTCATCCATGGGACTCACCATGACGCGCCGGATCTATGCCTTTACTCAGCAGTATCACGACAATTATTTTATTAAAGAGTTCACCTTTACCAACACGGGCAACATTGATTCAGATCCGGAGATCGAGTTGTCAGCCCCCCTCACAGGTGTGCGGATTGGTTGGGGGACCCGCTATTCAATGGGTCGTGAAGCCAGTTGGACCATTGGTGATGGACAAAGTTGGGGAAAACATACCTGGGTCACCCGCCGCGGTGAGGATTATTCACAGCATTATCTTGAGGCCATCACACCTGAAAATCCGATCGTTGATTGGCTCCGGGCCGGTTTTTCATGGGCCGGTCAAGGGGAAAAGAACACGTTTGACAATATCGGTGGACCGGATCTGCTGGCCAAAGGTCGCCTGACTTCACCTCATCACACTGGATCAGTTGTTCTCCACGTAGATCGTGCAGCCAATGATCATAATGATTGGATCGAGCAACCCGTATTTCTCGGCTGGCATGCTGGGGACACCTATCCCGATGTGGGGGATCAGCGCGTGGATGATGCGCCTTTTATGTCAGAGCTTTACGATATGCTCAGTGGTACGCCCTATGGTGGATCATCCATGGGTGGTCAAACCCGCATGGATGAGGAGAACCTCTCCAGCATAACCGATCCAATCGATCCCTGGAAAGTGCATGGTGATGGGGGGGGAACCAATGTCATGATGACCTATGGTCCCTTTGATCTTGCCCTGGGTGAAAGCATTACAATTGTTGAAGCTGAAGCGATCAACGGGTTGAGCCGAGAAATGTGCGAACTTATTGGTGAACGCTGGAAAACCGCGTATGATACACCAGGTGATAATGGGCCGTTTGAACTACCGGATGGCAGCGAAACCTCTGATATGAATGTATACAAGAACTCTTGGGTCTATACGGGCAAGGACTCCCTGATGTTGAGTTTCGGTCGAGCCAAACGAAATTATGACTCAGGATTCAACATTCCCAGACCACCCTTACCCCCGGCCAGTTTTACAGTTGAATCAGGGGGTGACCGGATTTATACCAGTTGGTTGCCCAGTCCATCAGAAGCGAACCCAGATTTTGGCGGGTACCGTCTCTATCGAGCCATTGGTAAACCTGATACGAGCTATACGGAAATATTCGCCTGCGGGCTTGGTACAGCTGTACCGGAATTGACTTATTATTTTGATGATACAACACCCCTGAGAGGTCAAGCCTACTATTATTATGTGCTTGCATTTGATGATGGTAGCAATAACAACACGGATCTGAATCCCCGTGGGTCCCTGCATAGCAGTCGGTTCTACACCAAAACCTCGAAAGCCGCCACTTTAAAACGCAAAGCCGGAGCCCATTTCGATCAGATTAGAATTGTGCCCAATCCCTATAATATCCGGCAGGAAGCATTTATTGGTCAACCGGATAAATTAGCCTTTTATGACATCCCGGGAGTTTGTACAATTCGAATCTACACCGAACGGGGAGATTTAATAAAAACCATCGACCATGACGATGGCAGCGGTGATGAATCATGGTTGCTCAGCACGGATATGCGGCAGGTCATCGTGAGTGGAATCTATATTGCTCACTTTGAGAAACCTGATGGCACCTCAACCTATCGAAAATTTATTGTTGTACGCTAAGCCGGTGTATCATAAAAAATACAGGACAAAAGAAAATGAAACGATTCAAGATCACACTTAAGGTAACGCTGGTATTAGGCCTTCTGGCAATCACATTCACTGGTTGTGAGGAAGACCCTGTGAGTATTTATCAGGATGGCGTTCCAGGAGAGCCAGCACCCATCGTAACTGCGGTTGTTCCAGATAGTAACTTCAGTGCCGACCATGTCACATTCTCCGGGATTGGTGTTGTGGAGATCACTGGTCAGAACTTTTCACCAACGCCTGTATTCAATACCGTCTTTTTTGATGGGGTATCCGGTGAAGTGCTTTCATCAAGCACAACATCTATCAGGGTTAAAGTTCCCAAGGTTGTGGGAGATTCTGTTGCTATAAGGGTTACCGTACAGGAAGCTTATGATTTTGGGGATTATGCTTCTGGATATAAGATCACAACTGCTACACAGGAGATTGGGGGTATTGAACCGCAGGAACAGCTCTATTCAATTGCCTGCGACTTGAGTGAAACGGTGTGGGTCACAGCTTTGAACGATCCAACGATCAAAATAATTGCCATCGAACCTGATAGCAGCTTTGAGAACCGGATCTCGTCCTTAACGGTTTCATCCACATCCTTAAAATATGGGGGACGAGATCGCCTGTTCATGACTGGTGGTGCCATTCTATATTCAATGAACAAAGTTACAGAATCCGTGGATCCAAGTGTATTTATCACACCCAATGCTCAAGATGCCACCCTGGATATTGATTTTGTGGACTCAACCCAGGCTTTTATGGCTCTAAGGAAAGCGCCAAACCTGGGTTATATCATGACTATTGATCTTGAGACGGTCAGCATGGACACTGCGGCTGTATACGATACCCTGACGATCCAATCCATTCGGATATTTGAGGACGAACTTTTTGTAGCTGGTTACTATAAGATCGAAGGTGAGATCCAACCATCAGCAGTCTGGAAAAACAGTATTTTCGGATCAACGCTGGGACCACGAGAACTGGTCCTGGATCTGGCAGATCACCCGGATTATACTAATGCCCAAATTACTACGATCACCTTTTCGGAAGATGGCAAACTGTTTATAGGGCTGAATTCGGTCAATGCAATTTTGGTTTATAAAGATGGTATCCTAAAACCTTACTATGCCCCAATTCTAAGCCCGCCAACCCTGGACCTTACCTGGGGTAATGGAGATTTTCTTTATCAATTAAAAACAAATCAAATTATAAAAATAAATACGGTTGAGACCGGAGCCAGCTACGGCGGCCGGTTTTAGAGTTAGTAAAATTAATTAACTAATTATTATTATTCCAGTGTGCGGCGTAACATTTATTTTGTATAATGCAACGCTATTAGACACATATAGAAACACAACAGAAGGAGACTAAGACATGAAAAAAATGCTAACCCTATTGGTAGCTGTTCTGGTATTGGGCAGCTTCGCTTTTGGTGGTTGGGAGTTTGATGACGTTCTTGTTTATTTCGACGGAACAGAGATCACAAATTCCTACGGTATGCATGGAGTAACCGTGGATGGTGCCGGAAATATCTGGTATGCCATGCATAACTATTCCACTGAAACCCTATATCCAGCCAATGGTGACACAGTATACGTTTATCAGGTATTTGCTGTCCAACCAGATGGCACACCGCTCAGCTTTTCACCGATCTCAATGCTGACAATTAATGGCGTTGTTGATACTCTGAGCAGCTCTAGTAAAGGAATGGCCACTGATAATGATGGCAATATTCTGCACTCTGTTTCTGGTAAACTCTACAAGATCAACTATACCGACGGTACCGGAATGGCCATGTATGACTTTCCTGATTATACCGGATCGCTAACTAAACCTGCTGTTGATGCCAATGGCAATGTTTATGTAGGTACAGTTGGCCAGGGAAATCCAGTTAAAATTCTAAACTCAAATCTGGAAGAGACTGGAAACGCAATTGCCGCCTTTAGCGGTGCTTATACTCGTGCCATTGCTGTCTCGAGTGATGGTAAAGATCTCTACTTTGGCAGCACCTGGAACGGAATTGGTATTCGTCACTTCAGAAGTGAAGTACCTGGAACCTTCCCGCATGACTCCTCCAGTACGATTGGTGGATGGCAGATCGATGATACAACCTTCCAGACCTTATGGCCAGAAGATGTAAGTATGGGTCCTGATGGCTACCTGTACGCAGCAAACACTCAGATCGATTTTACGGGTGACGCGGATCATGGTTCTCGCTACTGGGTGTATGCTACAGATGGTACGGAGATGTACTCTTTTGGTAACCCTGGTGATCCAGATAACCCTGATATCTCCGAACACACCACAGGTGGTATGTGGAATGGTCGCGGTTGTGCCTGGAGTGCTGATGGTACCACCATGTATGTCGCAGACTTCGGCTACAATTGTATAACTGTGTGGACCCAGACCCCAGATGGCGTCGATAGTCCGATCACTCTGCCAACTGCTTTCGAGCTGAAACAGAACTTCCCGAATCCCTTCAACCCCTCAACCACGATTGCTTATGAACTCCATGCAGATGGAATGGTTCAATTAACCGTGTTTGATCTAAATGGTCGTGAAGTTGCAACTCTGGTCAATGAACACTTGAATTCCGGTAGTCATACTGCCTCATTCAATGGCTCAAACCTGAGCTCTGGTCTTTACATCTATCAGCTCTCCTTCAATGGTGAAGTCAGTGCCAAGAATATGATGCTGGTCAAATAAGCGTCACTTACATGTTTTATAAAAAAGGCGAGGGAAACCTCGCCTTTTTTTATTTTAGTTCGTGTTACTCTCGCAGTTTACGTCTGGCTTTATACCAAATTCACCTCAAAATGCCCCCTAGCTTCATCATATTTTCCAGGTTCTCTTCATCCCGACAAACCTTGTGCTTAGCCAGCTAGTATTGAAGATCGGTCGGGACTCGACAAACGAAAAATATGAAGAGGATACCGCACATTATGAAGTGAAACTGTTATAACATGCAATATGGGGTTCATTTTTTTATTACGGATATTTTTTAGTTGGTACACCAAAGTTACTTACTTGATTGCGCTTCCTGTTTATCTTCCAACCTGAAATATATATTAAGGAGAGCATTATGCGTTTGCGTCTGGTATTATTAACCCTGTTTGTTTTTGCCAGTATTGGCTGGTCCCAAACTGATAATGAAGAATTTCGATCCACCTGGGTCATCACTTGGGAACACATCAGCGGATCCAGTACGGTGGAACAGAATCAAGCTCGGATCCGGGCTATCATGGATAACCACGTCGACGCGAATATGAATGCTGTCCTGTGGCAGGTCCGGCAAAGTGGTACCGCTTATTACAATTCATCCTATGAACCCTGGGGTTACTATGCCGGGGGTAGCAATCCTGGTTATGATCCACTGGCATACGCCATCGAACAGGCCCATGCCCGTGGGCTGGAGCTGCACGCCTGGTTCAACACCTTTCAAGCAGCCTCCACCGTTCCCGGTACACCAGCCGCTGAACATCCCGAATGGGTCTGTCGCGACCAGAGCAATATCCCTATGGACTCCTACCGGGCACTTTCTCCCGGTCTGGCAGACGTACGTGAATATCTGGTCGACGTCGCCATGGAAGTGGTCAATAACTATGATATTGATGGCTTGCATCTGGACTATGTGCGCTGGAACGAATATTCCAATAGTGGATTCAACCGGATCACTCCTGATCCAGTCAAAGAGATTAGTGCGCTGGATCAGCTACCAGATGAGACTATGATCGAGGCCTTGCTTGACCCTCAGTCAGGACGATATCTTTATGACGTTGAGCATACCTACAACAGCGGCGTCCCGGCCGGATACCCAAATTGGGAGGAATTCTGGCGTTCATCAGTGACGACCTTCGTTGAGACTTTACACGATTCCATCCAAAGCCAAAACCATGGGTCAGACTCTCAGTGGCAGCCCTGGGTAAATACAATTGGAGCGGTTGGAATGGTTATAATGTTGTTTATCAAGATGCCGCCCTCTGGTTTAACCAGGGCTATATCGAGCAATTGTCCCCCATGCACTACCACTGGACAACATCTTCAGGATTTTATGATATGCTGGTGGGGGGCAGTCCGTATTGCTGGGCTGACTATATCCAACCGGGAATTAGTGCTGGCAGGCTTTATTCAGTGGGACCTGGTTCCTATATATTGGCCAGCAACAATGTCTGGTCGCGTCACCCTGCCATTGTCAACGCCAGCCGGTCAGTACCCTGGGTTGACGGTTTCCAATTCTTCTCTTACGGGACCTGGCAGGACTATCAGTATTGGCCCATTGCCGGTAGTTCCTTTTTTAGTGAGAAGACCAAGATCCGTGATATGGGTCTTTACGTAAGTGATGCACCACCCTCACCATCGCTCTCCATCACAACCGTAGATCCTCTGACATTTGATATTACTGTCACACCGGCTCCGGGAGTCGGTATTGATCAATGGTGGGCCCTCTATCGTTCAGCAGCCGATGACATTGATGTGGATGATAGTGAGATCATCGGCATCTATTTCGGAAACGAGACCTTTACGGTCACCCAGGCATTTGATGGGACTCAGGATCACAACGGGAGCTATTTCTATTCAGCAACCATGCTGGATCGGTACTGGAACGAATCACTTCTGCCAGGCAGTGTGGAATCAGGTATCCTTGAGTCATTTCCACCTGTCATTGTAAATACTTATCCCGTAGATGGTGATACCATCGATGTGAGTGCCCTGATGAGTGTCCGCTTCTCAAAGACCATGAATACAGAATCAGTTGAATCAGCCATCAGTATGGTACCTGATGTAGGCCTAGATGCATTTACCTGGTTAGAAGATGGACAACGTCTGATTATTTATCCCTTGAATGATTTCGAGTTTGAATCGAGTTACACCTTGACCATCAGTGATGCTGCCCTGGATATCAATGGTGTGGCCTTTGATGGAAACGCCGATGGCGTGGCTGGCGGGGATTATATTATTAATTTTCATACGCTGGCAGTGGATGAAGCGGGTCCCCAACTACTTTACAGTACCCCGGAAATCGCCACAGGGGCCGAAGAATTTAATGTTGAAGCTGTCGTATCATTTGTGTTTGATGAGATGCTGGATCCAGCATCAGTAACAACTGAGGCCATCAGTTTTGATCAAGCAGGTGCGGAGCAGGAATTTGAATATCTGTTAACTGGTCGTTATAATAAAAGTGTTCTGGATATTAAAATGTACGAACCGCTGGCATCCCTAACCGATTATTCGATTACACTGGCATCCAGTATTACTGACTTACTGGGAAATCCGCTGGATGAAGATATCTCGGTATCCTTTACTACCTTTAATGAGCATTACACTGAAATTGATGTTATCGATAATTTCACCTATGCGAATGAATGGTGGGATCCGGAAGGCAGTGGATCCACTACCGGAACCATCGGATCAACCACATATTTTGCTTATGCAAGTTCCATTTATCTGCCTGGATCGAGCATCAATGCATCCGGGAAGAAGTCGGCTTATATCAACTATGAGTGGGACACCAGTGCTGGTTCACATTTGCTCAGGGAGTACATCCCCAATACTTCCACCCAGGCCAGTGTCCACTTTGACAACTCCTATATTCTGCAGTGTTATGTGTATGGAGATGGCAGCAATAATCAATTCCGATTTGCCATCGATGAAGCAGTGGGTGAAACCTGGAACACAACTGAGGTTTCGACCTGGTACACCCTTGATTGGGAAGGTTGGAGATTGCTGGAATGGGATCTCAGTGATCCCACTATGGTAGGCGGTTGGATCGGTAATGGTGTGATGGACGGTACCAGCTATCGCATGGATAGTTTTCAACTGACCTATGATACCGAATATGGAGAGGCTACTGGAAGGATTTTTGTGGATAATTTGCAGGTGATCAAACGGATGCCTGGGGTAGCTATTGATGAGGATCTAGATCATTTGTTGCCAACTGAAGTGACCCTTAACCAAAATTATCCCAATCCTTTTAATCCTGAGACCACCCTTAGTTTTGAACTGCCCTATGCGATGGATGTTCGACTAGCTGTTTATGATCTGCGTGGACGCCAGGTCCAGGAATTAATTACTGGCCAGCAGAATGCTGGCACCCACAAACTGCCTTTCAAGGCTGCCGATCTGGCGGCTGGTGTCTATCTGATTCGTCTGGAGACTGAAATGGGTAGTCAGGTCAAAAGGATGCTGCTACTGAAATAATGGAATAATTCGTAGGGACGTTGCATGCAACGTCCCTACAAATGGTCATGATCATTTAAAAATAAAAAAAATAGGTGAGAATAAAGATCCCGCCACCGGATAGTGTTCCGGCAACATTAACCCAGTCATTATCAAACCAGCCGATCCCCGAAACATGTTCGGTTTCCTGACCACAGTGGGTCAGCCTTTCGGTTGGTTTATCGCATTTAGGGCAGACAAACTTGGCTTGGATACTGGCACCTAGAATACTATCCACAATACTACCCATAAAAGCGGCCAGGACGATCATCAGGATCAATTCCATATTCAGTTCAAGCGAAACGGTAAAATAGGCAATGGCTGCGATTGCAGCTGCTCCCAGTAGGCCACCCAGGGTCCCAGGAAGTGAGATCCCACCGGAATAACCTTTCGGAACCTTATTCCATTTAAGAATGTTCCGTGGGAGCACTTTACTGAAGCTACCGATCTCAGTTTCCCAGGTATCTGCGGTGGCTGCCGCCAGGGCGGCCAGAAAGGCCCAGTAGAGCCAATCGAAGGAAAAGTCGGACAGGTACCAGGCGATACTAAAGATCAGCGGAATACCGCCATTTGCGTAGACCTGCACAATATCGCGACGGGAGCCTTTGTTTGAGATGATATCCGGTTTGTTCTGGCGATCGGCAATTTTCGAGAGGATACTGGATAGCACAAAGAAACCGATGAGGGGTAACATGGTTGACCAGCCACCCATCCCGAACATGAAAACCCCTAGCAGAAATGCGCCAAACCCGCCACTGAGGCTCAGTGAGTGCAATTTATAGGCACCATATCCCAGCAAAATGGAAAAGGCAAACCACCCACCCAGTATGAGGAGTGTATGGTTGTTCATGCTATGCAGATATAGGTCCATGCCTAATCCCGCTGCCAGGGTCAAAGTCAGATTATCACTGCCCCGTTTGGAAACGGCTTCTGCTACCCCTGCTATAAATCCAGTGAAAACCGCCAGGGCTGCCAGGTGGGCTAAAGACAGTGGTTGCAGACCGGCCAGCCCAGCATAAATAGGGTAGGCAGACATAACGACAATAACTGTTGTAATAAAAAAAGCGATACTGCCTGGCCAGCTCTTCTGGTCGTGCCAGAGGATGAATTTCTGTTTTGAATCAACCTTTTCACCGATCACGGTGGCGGCTGTATCAGAAAAGGCCAGGATCAGCATGGACATGACAAAAATAACAATGTTGCGGTCCCAGAACATGATCACCAGTAGCGTGAAGGCGATGGGGAAATAGACGGTTCCGAAAGAGATCCGCTCGGTGGTGTGCATCCCTTTCAGGTTGTCTTTTTTCAAAGCGACATAGTTTAAGACGGTAAACAGAAGCCCCAAAATGATCACAGGCAGTTTGGTTTCCAGAAAGAAGGGCGCCAATGAGACCAATATACCAACCATGACATGCACGAATTTGCGGGAAAGCTCCGGGGAGAGTTTAAAAACTTTCCGGGCGACTTCCGTCATGGCTATAAAGATCATTATTATGGTGAAGAAAACTAGAAAAGCTATCCATTCATTGGGGAGATCTAGGAAGATGGGCACGGTGCGATCCTTTCTTTGAACTTGAGTTGCCTTTAGTCTAATGTATTGATGGGATTATGCACAAAGGTTTCTGACTCTCACCTGTAAATTTCTAAGTTATTAAATGGTGATAATGCCATCTGTATTTACAGTACGTTTATTAAATGGATGAAAAACGGGATTAAAAATTGTACTGATGTACCCACGACTGAAAGTCGTGGGCTTCTTAATTGAATATACCGGATGCATCTATGGCAGCCCCGAATTCATTCATGGGTGAGGATTGCCTCACAAGCACGAATTAGGAGCTCGGCCACAATAGAAAAAGCCTCCCGCAGGAGGCTTTTTCATATCTAAATGGCTCTATTGGATTATTTAATAAGAGTCATCTTGGCTGTTTTGGAAACGTTTCCAACACGGAGCTCGTAGACATAGACACCGGCTGCTGCAGGTGTTCCATTAGCCTTTAAACTGTTCCAGGTAATACTGTGACTACCAGGACCGTAGGAAGCATCATTGGCCAAACGAACAACTTCTTGTCCAAGCATATTGTATACGATCACATTAACATTGTCTTTCGCCAATGGCAGTGTGAATTCGATAGTAGTGCTGGGGTTGAAGGGGTTCGGATAGTTCTGGGCCAGTTTATAATCATCGGGAGTGATGATGGTCCAGTCCTGATCGATTCCAACGACACCAAACTCAGATACTGAGAATGTATAACCATAGTCGTTACCGGAAGAGAGTGGTGGTTCAAGGAAGCCCTGAATAACTTCAGGTCCACCGTCACCATCAAGGTCTTCAGCGTAGGCCAGAGCGAAACCACCCATGACTGCATCCCAGTTAGCTACGACGGACATATCCCAATCGCTGCCATTGTAATCCCACTGGTAAACACGAGCGTGAGTGTAATCAACAGTGAATAGCTCAGCTTCAGGATCAGCATCGACGTTGCCACCAACCAGATCCCATGGAGCACCGAAATCACTGATCATGGTTACGCTGCCATTGGCCCAACTGATATCGGCTACATCATCGCCGCCTTTAACCTGCATGATCCAACCTGATGAGTACAGACCACAATAGAACTCGTCAGCTCCATCAGCATCAATATCGGTAACAAAGGTCGTCCCATAAATGGCTTTATCAGTGAAGGCAGAATCCAGTTGGATGATGGACTGAAGTTCATATTCGTCAACACCCAGAGCTTCTACCACCAGCAGAGTTGCATGATCCCAGGCGACGAAAAGTGCTTCCATATCGCCATCTCCGTCAAGATCACCCAGATTGGGCTGACCCCAGGGTGACCCACCAAAATCGGCAGTGACCGTTCGGACATTGGAATACTCGACGTTAAAGTCAAAGAAACCGCCAGAGAATGTGCCCTGGATGGATCCAATGACAAACACATCGGAACTATTGTCTGATCCATTAACAGCTATGAGCAATTCATCCTGACCATCACCATCAACATCACCGGTATTCATTGTACGGTCACCATAATAGCGATCGACTTCGACACCGTCGATAAGAATCGGGAAGACGTAACGGGTGTAATTATCGCTACCGTCAACACCGTCCCATTCCCATACATTAACACCGTTGTAGGCTTCACCGGCAGTGCGCATACCCAGATAGATAATCTCACCACGGCCATTATTGTCAAGGTCGCCAGTGATTACGTGGCGGGGAGTTGCCCAATAGCTGGTGGAATCATCAACCATGGTAGCAACCCATTCCAGGGTATTGTCACCGGTTGCTTCGTAAACATGCACACCGTGGATTTGATAATCAGTAATGATGATTTCATAGAGACCGTCATTATCAAGATCACTTCCAGCGGCAATCCCACGAGTTTGGAAACCAGGGGAGAGCAGTGTGTCAGCCATACTTGCATATGAACTGGTTACACCGGCCACATCCCAACCATCATGCTCATAGACCTGAACAGTGGCAGTGGATCTGGTTACAGCAAAGATCTCATCCAGACCATCATAATCGAAATCACCCAGTACAACATCCTGCCACTCATCGGTGGATGTCTCATTAGGGATCATATAGGGAGTCCATGAGGCTGCATCAGTGACAGCACCAACACCATCATACTCCAGGTCGATCATGACTGTGGAATCAGTAGTGATGATAAAATCAGCACCATCTGCAGAGCCATGCCAGATGTCCGTATTACCCAATTGAGCTCCACGGAAAGAAAATTCTTCCAGTCCAACATAGATCTCATAGACATCGGTGGTGCCGTCAAAATCGGCCAGGTCTGCACCGATGTCGTACACTACAACGTTACCTTCCGTAGAGGCGAGGTAGATCTCTGTATAACCATCACCGTTAAGGTCAGCGGAAGCGATACCACGTTTAGAACCGCCATCATAGGTAGTTACACCTTCGACAAATTGAATTAATTCATATTCATTGACACCCACGACATCAAAAAATGAAATCTCATCGAAATTCCACTGTACCATGGCAAAATTGTTGGTACCATTGGCATCAAAATCGCCAATGACAGCTCCACCATAGACTGAACAGCAAAAGCTTTCATCTGAAAATTCCAAAACCCAGTTTGGAAATTCATAGGTCGAGTTGGTATCCAACGACATGACGATGACGGCAGTTGCCCGACCATCATAGATCAACAGCTCTGTGACGCCATCCGCATCCAGGTCATTAGCTACAATAGTTTTAACCGAAGTAGCATAGACACCATCACCATTGGCAATGTCGGCAACTTCAGCTGGGTTGACAGCAGCAACCTGGGTAAAGGCGATCTCAGTGGCACTGGTATCCAACTCAAAAATGAAGAGTGAGTTTGGATAGTCACCGCCTGAGCCGGCTTCACCAGTAACCAGCATTTCTGGAATACCGTCACGATCCAGATCAGTCATCTCATTGGCAACTTCGTAACTGTACACGATATCTGAAATGGTATGGGTCCAGACTTCCGTCCAGGCATCGTTGCCGTCATTCTCAAACATGTGCAGAGTGATGCCTCCATCGTCTGTAAAAGCGACGATCTCATCAAATCCATCGGCATCGTAATCAAAGGGTCCGGAAACCCCCCAGTAAACGTCGCCATCGGTGGCACTGGTCTCAGACCAGCCGAGTGTGTAGCTATTCACACCATTTCCACCAGCCATGGCAAAAACTGCAAATGCAAATAACAACAGGGTAATTGACCATTTTGGTAAATTCATTCCCATTTTGTCCTCCTTAGTTAATTGACTCTACTAAATACTATTAAAACATGGTACACAACAGATAAACCAATGTGGTCGATCCGATAGTTGCATCAAACATTTTAAAGTGCCCGAAATCTATTGGTTGACCCAAAGGATGACAAGGGAAAAGGGTGAAAATTAGCAGTTAGTTAATATTAGTTTCATAACTAACTCAGGGAGGTTGACTTGCCCAGGGCATTCGGCTATACTAATCGAATAGTTTTCTTTTCTTTAGTAATGGATAAAACCAGGGAGAGTGTATGAATTCAGTGTTAGTGAATCCTTACAGATCAATTCTGAAAGTATTATTATTCAGCCTAATATTAAGTAGTGTTTATGCTGGTACCACGGGGAAGATCTCTGGAAAAGTAAGCGATGCAGAGACTGGCATGGGCCTGCCTGGCGTCAATGTTATCATCGAAAACAGTAGCTTGGGTGCTTCCACTGATGCTGACGGAATCTATTTTATTATTAACATACCAGTCGGTACCTATTCAGTTAGAACCGGGATGATTGGCTATACCACAATGATCATGACCGATGTAGCCGTACGGGGGGATCTTACCACCGAGATCGATTTCGCCATGAGCGTTAAAGTGCTGGAATCCGACCAGGAAGTGATCGTGGTTGCTGAAAGACCCATGGTCCAGAAGGACCTGACCTCGGGTCGCGCAATTATCAGTGCTGAAGAAATGAAGGCAATGCCGGTTGAATCCCTGGCCGGTGTAATTTCCACCAAGGCTGGAATTGTTTCCGACCCCAATGGAGCGATCCATATTCGAGGTGGGCGTTCAAGTGAGGTAACCTACATGATCGATGGAGTACCGGTTACCAATCTTTCTTCTGGAGGCCTGGGAGTTGGTCTCGAAACCAACGCAGTGCAGGAGTTACAGATCCTCAGTGGTACTTTTAATGCGGAATACGGCCAGGCCATGTCTGGTATTATCAATATTGTGACCAAGGAAGGTGGCTCAAAATATACCGGGAGTCTCAGTGCTTACCTGGGAGACTACTACACCGAGAACACCCGCTTCTTTGAATACGCCAATGAATTTGATCTGATGAACATCAAAAATATGGATGCCAGTCTTTCCGGACCCGTGCCTGGATTTGGCCGAAATCTGACCTTTTTTGCCAGTGGTCGTCTCTATGATTATGGTGGTCTGTATCGCGGCGTTCGTGAACATATCCCAAATGATGTTAACTATATGACCTCCAAAGCCGTGGAAGAACTGCGCGACTCACCCTGGGGTCGGGCCGGTCTGCTGAACTTTGCTGAACCCTTCGAAGACCTGGATGGTGATGGACTGTTGGCACCTGGTAGTGAATCCTATATCGATTTTGATGGCAACGGATCATATACTGCCGGAGAACCTTTTCGGGATGTCAATGGCAATAATCGCTACGAACACATGCAGGATCTTAATGGCAATGGCTACCTGGATAATGAAGATCTTGAATTTATCGATCTGAATGGAGATGGTGTTTTAAACGGAGATCCCTTTTATGATACCAACTTCAATGGGGTGCTGGATGGAGAGCCCTATATAGATTTTAATAATAATAATGAGTGGGATAGTGGTGCCGGTGGTGATGGGAACGTGGTGCGCCTGAATACATCGAAGCGCTATAACGGCATGCTGAAATTGACCTGGAAGATCACCCCGAAAATGAAGCTCAATACCAGTATCATTCACAATGCAGCAGAATCAGTGAGCTACCGCCTAGCCTACAAATACAATCCTGATGGACGTCCCACCAATCAATCCACCTCCACATCTGTGATCATGGATTTCAGACACTCCCTGAACGAACGCATGTTTTATAACATTAAGGGATCCTTCTATCAGACCACTGCTAAAACCTTCTATCTTGATAAAGACCCGGATGAGTTGAGTGAGACCATCAATTTACAGTACAACGGTAGCAGCCAACTGGCCCAACTTTCTCAGAACTTGAAAGCCGCTGCAGCTGATGATCAAAGTGGTTACGGAATGGGCAGCTATTACGGGGATGTGAGTGACTCACTTTTGATCCTGAACAGTCGGATCTCGCTCTCACTCATCGATACCATCGAATTTTCCGGATATAAATTTGCCACCGAAGATCTGTTCGGGACGAGTGAACCCTCATTTGAGATCACCAATACCTGGGAAGAATCTGCTGCGCTGGCTTGGGCAAGTTATATTGATAGTGGCTGGGTCGTATCAGCTGGACTGGACATCGTGGTCAGTGACCTGACCGGTGGCTATTTTCTACCGAACTCGGTCTCCGAGGTACCTGATAACGAATATTATGGTGGTGGTCATACCCACAGCTACTCCCAACGGATCAACCAAACCTACCTCATGAGTGGCGCCTTGACCTGGCAAATGAACAATACCCATCAGTTCAAAGCCGGTGCTGGCTTTAAAACCCATATTATGGATTACAAAGCCTATACCGTATTTGTGCAGCAAAGTCAGGATTGGATACCATCCATAAAAAGCACCTCCAGCGCCGCTAATGATTCTTATGATAACTGGTTAACTGAAGCAGTCTCAAAATTATCACTTTCCACCAGAAACCCAAGAGAGGCCTACCTGTATGTACAGGATAAGATCGAATTGACCGATATGATCGTCAATATGGGTTTCCGATATGATTATTTTGACCCGAATTATTTTGTTCCCTCTGACTACCGTGATCCCGAAAATCCAAAATACTGGTTGTATACCCTGCTTAATCCAGACTCCACAGCTGTGGATACCTTTTTCCAATTCAAAGGGGAGGTCTCTATATTTGATGAGATCCTGGATACACTGGATGCGAACGGCGAACCATGGAAGGACCATAACGATTTCTACCTGAATACCGAAGTCGTACACCAATTCTCACCCCGTTTTGGAGTGGCCTATCCCATTACAGATAAGGGAATTATTCACTTCAGTTACGGGCACTTCTTTCAGATCCCAACTTTCAGCTACCTCTATGCTAATCCGGAGATGGAGATTAGTACCGAGAGTAATGAATCCATACTGGGAAATGCTAATTTGAAACCCCAGAAGACCGTGACGTATGAGATCGGTCTCCAACAGGAGTTGACTTCAGACCTGGGAATTGAGGTGATCGCCTTTTATAAGGATTTTTCAGGCCTCTTGAGCTCGGATCAGATCGAGAAGTACAACACCATTAACTATGTCGTCTATTCCAATCGAGACTATGGCGATAGCCGGGGAATTACCGTAGCAGTGACCAAACGGCGGACCGGACTCATATCAGCTTCGGCTGATTACACCTATCTGGTGGCCCAGGGCAATGCGTCGAATCCGCTGGCACTTTTCTATGCCAATCAGAGCGACCCCCCTACAGAAGTGGTAAAACAGGTTATTCCCCTGGATTGGGATCAGACCCACACGGTGAATGTTAATCTCAGTCTGGCAGAACCGCGCAAATGGGGCGTCTCTATCCTTACCAAATACAGTTCAGGCTTTCCCTATACACCCACCTATCAGGGTAGTTCTCTGGATAGCCCCAACTCTGACCGGAAACCAGATTATTTCAATGTTGATATAAATATGCACAAGGATGTGATCTTCGCCGGTCTGCATTGGACCGTTTTTGCCAAGATCTATAATGCGCTTAATACCCAAAATGAACGCAGCGTATTTTCAGATACTGGTCGTGCTACTTACTCCCTGATCCCAATCTATACACCGGATAACGGCCATATCGCTGGCAGACACTCGCTAAGTGATTATTTGACTCGTCCCAGTTACTTCAGTAGTCCCCGACAGTTCCGTCTCGGAATCTCAACCAGCTTCTAGGAAGGTGCAAGCATGAAAAAGAATCTCATAATACTCGTGGCTTTCATCATCTCCCTGGGAGTGTTGAATGCGGATCAAAATAATAAACCTAAAATGCCTGAGCATAAATATGACCGTGTGGGCTGGCTGAAATACTATAATGCCCTGGAACGTCAGAATTTATTGTCCAAAGCATCCGCTTTAAGTGATCGACGTCGGGGGATGCATAATGGGAATCGGGTCCGGACCCTGTTCTACAATTACGGATCCATTGGTAAACCGGGAACTGAACCCTCAATGGAATGGCCAATTGGATCATCCCGGGGTTATGCCTATGAATTTGGTGTCATCGCCGGTGCCAAGATAACCACTTATGGTGGCGAACTGGATGTCATCGTCAGTGACGGTTTGGTTCAGTCTGGGGTGACCTATGATGATGGTGGATTTGATGATAACAATCCCGGTGAGTGGCAACCCCTCACAGGCTACCACGATCCCTTTCAGGAGTCCATCGCAATGAGTGATGCCGGCGATCTGGATCGCGATGGTAAACCTGATTCGTGGCCTGGAAACTGGTATGATCCTGCTTTTGGTGATTATGTATGGCCTGGTGAATACGGTCAGGGTATTACCACGGCCGATCAGGAATCCTATTTTGTCATGGATGATTATTATATCAAAAGCCACAACACCTTCTGGCCTGAACAGGGCTGGTCAGACTCGCTTCGTGATGATGAATTTTATCCGGCTCTGGGGATTGATACGGTTAGAGGCGGGTTGGGACTGGAAGTTGAGTCCCGGGGATATCAATGGATTGCTACCCGAGCCCAGAATGTGATCTTCTTTGTTTATGAATTAAAGAACGTCGGTACTGATACCCTCAGCAATATGTATTTCGGTAGGTACGGAGATCCCCACATCGGTGGCGGCAGTGATTACAATGATGATGACGCCTACTTTGATACCTTCATTGATATCGTTTATGGCTGGGATGATGATGCCATTGGTGACGTCGTTTTTGGTACAACCGTGCCGGGCTTCTTTGGCTATAAGTTTTTGGAATCACCCGGTGAACCCCGGGATGGCATCGATAATGACGAAGATGGTATGATCGATGAATCCATGCAGGATGGTATTGATAATGATGGCGACTGGCGGCCCTATTCCGATTGGAACCTCAATGGGGAATGGGATACCGGGGAACCCCTTAATGATGATCTGGGTACTGACGGTGTGGGACCGGAAGATCCCCAATATGTGGCACCGGATGCCGATGGCTCACAGGCCAATGGATTTCCTGACGCAGGGGAACCCAATTTCGATGAGAAAGATCTGGATGAGGCAGACCAGATCGGTTTAACCGGATTTGTGGTTGAACCCTGGAGTTCAGCAACCAGAACAGAGGACTTTTATTATTCTAGTCGCTTGACTGCCGGAATTGATACAACAGATTTTCAGCAGAATACTGATAACATCTTTATGTACAGCTCTGGTCCCATCAAAATGGCACCCAATGATGTGAGACGTTTTTCAATTGCCATGCTTTTTGGCTATAATGTCAATCAAGCCAGTGGTGAAGACCTCTACATGGATCCACATAATGTCCGCGACCTTTATGCTACAGCAGCCATTATGCAGGAGATCTATGATGCCGGTTACCGGTTTGTCAAACCCCCCAGCAAACCGCGTTTAACGGCTGTCCCCGGTGATGGACAGGTAACTTTATATTGGGATGAAGGGGCTGAGAAGTCACGCGACCCGTTATATGGGAACGATTTTGAAGGATACGCTATTTATCGATCGACTGATTTTGGATTTAATGAGTCCCTCACGATCACCGATACCTATGGCAGTCCCTATTTATGGAAGCCCATCGCCAAATTCGATCTGGATAATTACATCGCGGGACCGCATCCAATTGAGCAGATCAAGGGTTCGGGCCTCCATTACGATATGGGCAACAACTCCGGTTTGGTGCACAGCTATGTGGATAAGAACCTGATCAATGGGCAACGCTATTTTTATGCGATCTGTGCTTATGATTCAGGTTCTGTAACGGATACCATTCCACCCACAGAGACTGCCAAGACCATTCAGGAAGACTTTGCCGGTAATGTGACCCTGGACGTAAACACTGCTTCGGTAACGCCTCAAGCACCGTCCATCGGTTACATCGCTCCCCGGATAACCAATATTACGGCTGATGCAGACCTGCCTGGTACCGGCGAGATCGAATTTAAGATCATCGATCCGACCAAGATCCCCGATGACCGGATATTAGCAGTCCGATTCATAGATTCAGGCATGGATGAGGTGGATAACGATCTGGACTGGGAGACCTATCTGGATCAGGACTTGATCCGCTTTAATGGAATCTATGTTGATCTGGTTATTCCAGCTAGTACGGACACCATCAGCTATGAAAGCAGTACAACCGATACAGTGCTGCTGGATGCCAGCGTGGGTGAAATATTCGAGCATAATGATGCTTCATGGGTGGTCAAAACCTGGCTGGAAGGCCCCACGCCAACCACTGACACAGTGATTATTTACCCCGATACTTTACTCCTCATGCCCACCATGGGTGTCTGGGACCCAGCCATCGATGGCAGCGTCAATGATGATGTCGGGTCTGATGGTTGCTCAGATGAGTATGAAGATGGCAATGGAGGGTGTTCAGAAACAGTTGTTGCTGCTGCTGGTGATGATCCAAATGCTGACAACTGGGATCCGTTGAACAACCCGGAGGGTACCGAAGCTAACGGTAAGCCCGATACCGGTGAACCCGATCTGGATATGAATGATTTCCAGGAGTTAGTACGGACCACCCAATCATTTTCTATTATTGATGTTACCGATCCGCTGAATGAGATTCCCCTGGTTGAAAATCAGGTGGGTATTCATGGTGAGGATTTCAACCAGATCAGCAATGGGCTCCAGGTTTTTGTCCACAATGATACGCTTGGGCTGGATGAATCACGGATCGGGTGGACCACTGGAGATTGCATCTGGATCCCATCCGCTCGGGTCTATAGCATCGGTACCCAGGGAATCGCCATGCCGCTGGACTATCGGGTAGAATTCTTTGACAGTATTGTTGATAGTACTACCACGGGCAACCCCATGGTCTTTAAGATCACTGATATTCAAACAGGTGCACCAAGGAAGGTCCTAACCTTCCACAGCGACTCAACCCTGGGGGTCGGTGATAAGGTGACACCCTTTCACTATCTCAATGATGATCTAACCGGCGAATCATTACCAACCTGGCAGTTTACTTTCCAAACACCCCTCTCAGATGTAGTGAGCCTGTACCCGCTTGAGAATGGTGTCATCGTAGGTACATCAGGTGGTGGAGTAGCAGTTTACAATCAGGATAGTAAGGGTTGGAAATTCTGGAACAACACCAATTCAGGTGGCGGACTGCTCTCCGATGTGGGCATTACTGATATTATCTATCATGAGGAACACTACTGGATGGCCACCGATGATGGTCCCGCGATCTTTAGTGGCGGCGAATGGAAACACAACCAACTCCTGGTCACTATTTTTGATGATTGGAAGGCTGATAAACAACCCACTCCTGAAGATCCATTCAGTAAGAATTATGCGGCCTGTTCTGCACTGGCTGTCGATGATGAAGGCTATATCTGGATCGGATCGGTGAATCATGGATTGGTCCGCATTAACACCCGGGGTACCTACAACACTGGCTATGACGATGATCTGGAACTTATCCCCGGACCAGACAGCCTTTCAGCGGATCTGGATCAGTTGGCCGATGCAGATCTTAAAGATCTGCTCATTGATGGTCATCTGGTCTGGATTGCCACCGATGAAGGTGTTATTTCATACGACTATGTTGACACAGCCTGGACCCACTATCCCAAAGATGGGTCGAATGGTCTGCAGAATGACAACATCAACGTCATTGAGAAACTACCTGAATCATTGGGTGGTAATCTGGTTTTTGGTACAGATAAGGGGCTGGCATTCATGGTTAACGACACCTTCGTCGTTTATACCAACTCTGACACAACCCTCCCTGATAAAAAGGTCTATAGCCTGTATTATCGAAATGAGCAGGAATTCTATGTTGGGACTAAGAATGGATTTGCTGTGATTGACCTGTCAAATGCTTCCAGTGACTTCAGCCAGGGACTTGTTTTTCAAAGTTATGAAGCTGGCTGGGGCGATGAGACCATTTACAGCGACCGAAATATGCGAGCGATTACCTTTGTAGGTGACGTTGGCTACTTTGGAACGGAAGTCGGATTGGAACAGCGTCTTGCTCCCAATGAATGGAATAGCTTTGAACCGCAGCCTGGAGATGTACTGGAGATCTATACTCGTAAGGAGTTTAGCAGTAATGATATCTATGAGTTTGAGACCGCTGGTGCCAAAGAAGATGCCCAGCGCGTTGTGAATAACCTCGAGGCTGTTTCGGTAGTACCCAATCCCTATGTGGCCGCCGCCATCTGGGAACAGAAACCTTATCTGCAATCAGGACGGGGAGAGCGCAAGATCTACTTTATCAATCTTCCCATGAGTTGTACCATTCGTATTTACACCATGGCCGGTGAATTGGTGAGAAAACTGGAACATGAAGAAGCGGTCTTTAATGGTGCTGAACCCTGGGATCTCCTTAATCTGGATAACCTGGAGGTCGCCTACGGCGTTTATATCTACCACATTGAAACCGATAATGCTGAAACCATCGGCAAATTTGCCGTGATCAAATAGGGAGGTTGACAATGAAAAAGCAACTGATCGTTTTACTCGTTATCGCAGTCTCCCTGGGTTTTGGACAGTACAAAGGTGGTACAACTTCCGCTCAATTCCTCAAGATCGGCGTGGGCAGTCGGGCTACCGGAATGGGGGAAGCCTACGTGGCCATGAGTCAGGATGCTTCCGGTCTGTATTGGAATCCAGCCGGGATCGCCCAGGCACAGGGTGGCGAGATCATGTTCCAACGCAACAACTGGATCGCCGATGTGGCCATCAACTATGTGGGAGTAATCATGCCTCTCTATGGTTTGGGAACGGTTGGCGTTAGCATCACATCCCTAACTATGGATGATATGCCGGTCACCACTGAGCTCAAACCCAATGGAACCGGGGAAGAGTTCACTGCCAGTGATCTGGCCATGCAGTTGACCCTGGCCCGGGCACTGACCGATCGGTTCTCCATCGGGTTTAATGCGAAATACATCCAGCAAAGTATCTGGCACAGTACTGCCAGCGCTGTGGCATTTGATGTGGGCACCTTGTTTCGCACTCAATTCAAGGACATGCGTCTGGGGATGAGTATTTCTAATTATGGTTCTGGAATGACTATGTCAGGACGTGATGGACTGGTTCGTTATGATCCTGCACCGGGCATGGAAGGAAACAATGATGCGATCCCGGTAGACTATTCAATGGATACCTGGGATCTACCGCTGATCTTTCGCGTGGGTGTGGCCATGGATGTGCTTGAGCTGGGTGTATCAAAACTGACTGTTGCTGTGGATGCCATTCATCCCAATGATAACTATGAATCAATTAATCTGGGGGCTGAGTTTAATATCCTGGATAAATACTTTCTACGAACCGGCTGGAAATCACCTTTTGTAGAAACCAATACCAGTCTGGCAGCCTCAGATCTGGAGCGCAGAGAAGAAGGTCTCACTTTTGGCGCAGGTATCGATCTACCACTGTTTGGATCTGGTAGTGGATTACGATTTGACTATGCTTACGCTGATTTTGGGCGTTTAAATAATGTTCAGAGATTCAACCTGAGCTTGTATTTCTAAGGACATTGAATTACCCGTGTGGTAGCTGATTTAGGAAGGTATCTTTCCCCTTATACTGGTATGGAAAGATACCTTTTTTAGGTTTGATGTAGGATAATAGACTATTTTCACTCGTCTAAAACTTAGTACATTTATTAGATCAATGGTCACTGATCGGATCTGGTATTGAATAAGCAACGGTAAGCAAAGCAATAATTCAAACTAAAGTGAGACTGGTATGCAAAAACTGAGTCGTATATTTATTATTTTTATCATTGGGATGCAATTTCTACAGGGAGGCACCTCAGGTAAGATCACGGGCACGGTCCGGGACGCCAGCACGGGTGAACCACTTATTGGTGTGAATATTATCGTGCCTGCCACTGGTCAAGGGGCTGCCACCGATCTGGATGGTCACTATTTAATCCTTAACGTAGCCCCTGGAGAATATGATCTCCGCAGCTCCATGATCGGCTATGCCGAGCAGGTCATTAAAGGGGTCCGGGTCATGGTGGACCTGACTACCAACCAGGATATCAATTTGACCATCAGCATCATCGAAGGGGCTATTGTTACCGTGACAGCAGATCGCTCCATGATCCAGGCTGATATCACCCATGCTCAGGCAAATATCAGCTCTGCTGAGTTGGAAGCCCTGCCGGTGGAATCGTTTCAGGCAGCCGTTTCCCTCCAGGCTGGTGTGGTGGTCGATGCTGGTGGTGCCATCCATATCCGGGGCGGCCGCTCATCTGAGGTGGCCTACCTGATCGATGGTATTCCGGTTACCAATTCCTATGGACAAAATATGGGGGTGGGGATCGAGAATAATGCCATTCAAGAGCTACAGGTCATTTCAGGAACCTTCAATGCTGAATATGGTCAAGCCATGTCTGGTATCATCAACATTATCACCAAAGATGGTCAGTTGGATAAATATTCTGGTCAGCTTAGTTACCGTTTTGGCCGTTATATTTCCACCGATCCATTGATCTATCTGGGTCTCATCCCACCGGATCTGCAGATCAAGGATGATGTTGATATCTCACAGGTTGATATCTTTGGATTTAACCCGGATGTGTTCACACCAGCAGGACGGCATGATTTTCAATGGAGTTTAAGTGGTCCGGTTCCTGGATTATCAAAGAAGACCTCCTTCTTTACTTCAGGTCGCTATGAAGACCTGGCTGGCCGCTTGTATGGTATCCGGCGCTTTAATCCCGACTCCTTTTACTGGGATAACGCCAATTCCATGCCGGTTGAGAATGGTGAATATTTTTCAGATTTTATCGATTATGGAGAAGATGGGTGTGCTGACGAATATGAGGACGGCAATGGGGGGTGTTCACAAACTCCCTTAAATCTGGGAGGGGATCCCAACGGTGACAATTGGGATGCCTACCTCAATCCCAACGGTGGTGAAGGAAATGGTCGGGGTGATGCAGGAGAACTGGGTAATGGCTTGTGGGATGGTGGTGATCGGGTCTTTGCGGTTGATCCGGAAGTTCACTATGACCGTGCCACCGGGGAGTGGTATCGGGATCTTGATGGCAACGGAATCTGGAATACGGATACGGATATCCTCGAGGATTCTCCCGTCCTGGATTATGAGGATCTGGATAACAATGGTCGGCTGAGTGGAGAATGGTACATTGACGAGGATGGAGATGGAGCCTGGAACAATAAGCGTGGTGACAACGCTGTTGTACCGCTCTATAATTCTACCAGTTTGAATCTGCAGGGCAAGTTGACCCATCGGTTCACCCACAGTCTAAAACTATCATTGAACATACTGTATGGCAGCACGCGAACCTATAACAGCAGTTCTTTATCCTGGAAATACACGCCTGAAGGCCGGGCTACATCATATGGGGACAACATGAATATTGGTTTGGTACTTCAACATACCTTGAGTCCCAAAGCATTCTACTCCATCAAAGCCTCTGTGCTGGGGAATTTTGGTCGCTCCTATTACAAAAATATTTATGACACGGATTGGAATTCACTCTTTCTGAAGAATATGTTCAGGACCTCTGATTTTGAAATGCCGGATCCTGCTGATTATGGCTCCCAGGACCTCGCTTCTTACGAAAACGATAACAAGATTCTGAATGCATCAACCGGTCAAAAATTCAATCTGGGAGGGATCTGCAAATACCATCTCTACCGCATGACCCGCAGTCAATTGCTTAAACTTGATATGACGAATCAGATCAATCAGATGCATCAACTGCAGGGTGGTGTTGAATTCAAATACACCAGCATCTTCCGCCGGGATTTCTCCATTTTGTATGATCCAGCCCAAGGCTATGATCTGCCTGAGATCCAAACCCCGGATAAGCGGGAATCCACCCCGACCTACAGTGAGATGGTGAAGAACCCGTATGAATTTGCAGTTTATCTGCAGGATAAGATCGAAGTCGCCGATATGATCGTCAACGCTGGTCTACGTTATGAGATATTCAATCCTGATGGCGTAACCCTCAGTGATCCCGCCGATCCGAATCCCTATGCTCCCCTCAAACTGATCAACAAATTTCATGACCAGGACGGTGATGGTCTGATATCAGAAGCTGAGGCCATTTCCTCAAATGCCAAGACCTATGATGACAGACTGGAATACTGGTTCAAGGAGGCTTCCCGAAAGATCCAGATCAGTCCCCGCCTAGCGATCGCTTATCCCATAACTGACAAGGGTGTTCTGCATTTTTCCTATGGTCACTTCTTTCAGATACCCAGCTATACCTATCTATACATTAATCCTGATTTCGAAGTCCCGGCTGGGGGTAGTATTGCCTCTGCCACCATGGGAAATGCTGATCTTGAACCCCAAAAAACTGTCCAGTATGAGGTCGGTTTCCAACAACAATTCGGTGAGAATATTGGGGTTGATGTCACTGGGTTTTACAAGGATATCAGTAATCTCCTGGGCTCAAAAATTGTGACAACCTTTACCAATGAGGTCTATGGGCTCTACGTAAATCGAGATTATGGGAATGTCCAGGGGGTGACCATCTCACTAACCAAACGCTACTCCAACGGGTTTTCCGCAAATATTGATTATACCTTCAGTGTGGCCGAGGGAAATGCCTCTGATCCGCGTTCAGCCTTTTGGGATGCCCAGAACAATCGGGAAACCGAAAAACAACTGGTCTATCTGGATTGGGATCAACGCCATACGCTTAATGGAAGCTTGTTTTTTAAACTACCATATCAGGTGAACCTAAGTTTTATTGGTGAGTATGGATCAGGTCTGCCGTACACTCCGACAAATCCCAGTCTGGTAGGCGGGGGCTTTGAGAATAGTGCCCGACGGCCCCAGAAAATGAATGTTGATATGCGTATTATGAAAACGCTGAACTTTGCAGGGCGGGTGGTCAGTTTTTCTGCCAATGTTTATAATTTACTGGATATTCGAAACGAGGTCAGCGTTTATACCGATACCGGACGATCCGGCTACTCGCTGATCCCCACCTATACCATTGATGATCCCAACTGGGAATACAATACACTGTCTGAGTACCTCTATCGACCCGGCTATTATTCAGCCCCCCGCCAGATCCGCATTGGCATATCTACAGCATTGTGAGTCGAGGAAATATTATGAAACATACCAAATCATTTCTTACCATACTGACCATGACCCTATTCGTAGTGACCCTCAGTGGTGGCGGGGGACCTAATGCGAAAAATAATAACTATCCCAGCCCTCAGAACCTGAGCAAAGGCAGCGGTCTGGGCGTGGATGCCAATCAACATGGCAATCGTCGTCTGGCGGTCCACAATGGAAACAAGATCTTAACCAGATTCACCAATTATGGCTCAATAGCCGATTGGAGAAATTCACCGGGTCGCTATGACTGTGGGATCTACCCCATTGGATCGGGGCGCTCCTATCTGGCCGAGTTTTCGCCCCTCATCGCCGCTGAAGTAAATAATGCCAGGGGCGGTGGAGTGCTTCACGTGGTGAGCGACGGTATGCCATCCACATCACCAGATGCACCAACCACAGGTGATTATCTGTGGCAATTTGAGCCTCGCCAGGGCTATGCCAACTCCAATGATTCCTTGATTGCCATGAGCGATGATACGCTGTCATGGCCGGCTTCATGGCCTGATCTGCCTGCTGATTGGGATGGTGTCTGGGCTGGTCAGTACGGAAAATATAACCGCGCCGACCAGGAGAGTTATTTCCATATGGATGATTTTAATAATGACGAATTCGGTCATTATCCGATCAGATTGGACGACCAGCCCCGGTTTGGGGAACTGATTCCATTTACGCACCCGGATTCTGGAGAATTCGGCCGATTTATTGATCTGAACTCAGCTTTTGATGGGTTTGTCAAGGACTTGAATCGTTCAGAGAATCTGGATGTGCGCAGTGGCTCCAGGCCGGATGTGATTCAGGTAATGGGTGATAAGTGGTACGAGATCGACTCCTTGATCAGTGACCATGAGCTACGGGTAAAAACCTTTATTGGGAGCGCTAATGCAGTGCCCGCCAATACAGAATACTACATTTATGATGGCATCAAACGTGGGATCGGTGTGGATGTCTCTGTCCGAGGCTATCAGTGGGCCCATCCCGCTGCTGAAGATATCCTGATCTTCACCTATTGGATTCAGAACATCAGTTCCTGGGACTATGAAAAATTTATTTTCGGGATGTACGGTGATGCTGATGTTGGTGATGATGGGGATCAACACGATGATGATGCCTGGTTTGATACGATGAATGATATCGTTTACCAGTGGGACCATGACCTGTGGTCCTTTAACGATGGTGGTTTCGTACCGGCTTATTTCGGGTGGAAATATCTGGAATCTCCTGGAAATCCCCTGGATGGCCTGGACAATGATGATGATGGAATGGTTGATGAGAGTCAGAATGATGGCATCGATAATGATGGTGACTGGGATCCCTATGTTGATGATATCGGTTCTGATGGTGTTGGACCAAACTTTGGTGAGTATACCGGTCCAGATGCTGACGGTACCGAAGCAAATGGTGTCCCGGACGCTGGAGAACCTAATTTTGAGTATACTGACAATGATGAATCTGACCAGATCGGGCTTACCAGTTTTACGGCTTCAGCCTGGCCGGGAATTGATGTTACTCAAGACGGTGTCACCTGGGGGCAGTTGGCACCAGGCTCCTTTACCGACATCGCCCAAACGGTCGACATCACATTTATGTATGGCTCAGCCTACTTTGCCTTACCCCAAGAGGAGGAACGCAAATTTGCAGTTGCAGTTATTTTCGGCAATGATTATCAGGATATATTGCGCAATTCCGCCACTATGCAGCAGATCTACAACAGTGATTACAATTTTGCCAAACCACCCAACCTGCCCAAGGTGACCGCCGTTCCTGGCGATGGCAGAGTGACCCTTTATTGGGATGATAAAGCTGAGTACAGCGTGGATCCGATCTATGATATGGATTTTGAGGGATACCGGATTTATCTAGCCACCGATCCGGCCTTTAACGAGGTCTGGACCATCACCGATACCTATGGAAATCAGACCTTTAATAAACCCATCGCTCAGTTTGATGTGGTGGATGGCCTCACCGGCCCCCATCCCTATGGGCTGAATGGTATCCATCTGGATATGGGTACTGATTCGGGATTGCGCCATTCCTGGACGGATTCTACGGTGAATAATGGTCAGACCTATTATTATGCTGTGGTGGCCTATGATTATGGCTATGATTATGATTTCTATGAACGGGGTATCTCAGGAGTGGATTTAAGACCACCCATTACCCCTTCTGAATGTTCTAAAAAGATCGAGATCAACGCCTCTGGGAATCCGGTCAAATACGCCATTAACACAGTCATAGCAATACCCAACGCCCCGGCAATGGCCTATATACCACCAGAGATTATTGCCGATGATGCCATCACTCTGGGCACAGGGAAACTTGAGATCAGCGTGGTCGATCCTTCAAAAATTCATAATAATGATCAATATCAGATCACCTTTCGTGATTGGTCTGAGGATGAAATTGACAATGATTCGGATTGGCGAACCTGGACTGACGACTCAACCCATATCAGTCTGAATTCAACCCTGGAAATACTTATCCCCCCCAATTCTGATACCCTGGAAGTAAATTTGGTGAGTGGTCACGTCTTCCGGAACATCAGCGAGAACACCACCCGCTTTATCTATGGGGGCTATAACTTTATCACCAGTTTTGTGGATACGGTTACAATTAGTGAGGGCGATTCTAGCTATATCCAGTATTTTATTGATATTCCTGATACCAACTTTACGTTGCTACCCACATTGGGTGTGTGGGATGGTTGGGAAGACCTCTATGAGGATGTAGGAGCAGATGGGTGTAATGATGCCTGGGAAACCGGAGATCCCGCTGACCCCTGTTCTGAAGTTGCTTTAGATCTGGGGGGCGATCCCAATGGGGATAACTGGAACCCAATAAGCAACCCAACTGGTACTCAGGCCAATGCCAGGCCCGACCCCGGTGAGCCAAATTTCGATGCCAACGACATTGATGAGCTGCCGCGTCTTACCAGCTCATATCAACTTAAAAATCTAACTTCTGGTGAGATCCTCATGGCTGACCAAATTGATTTTAGTGGTGAAAACAGGGGGCTGGTCACCGAGGGTTTCAGAATTAACATCAAAAATGATCAGATCGCGTTGAACACCGCTGAAACAGGCTGGATGACTGCCGGTCTGAACTATGATATCCTGTTATACGCTCAGAGTCATAATAATGTTGATCTTAAATTGGTACCCTTTGACTATCAGCTTACCATTAATGAACAGGTCACTGATACCTCGATCTATTTCAACAAGCGGATGGCCTTCAGCATCCACGATCTTACCAATGATCTACCAGTACGTATTATTGCTCAAACACTGGCAGATACCCTGCTGCGGCCTTCATCAGTCATCTATCCCACCCTCAGTGCTGGTGGAGCAATAAGGGTCACCTGGAAAATGATCACCCGGTCTAAGGTTCGTGATGTAAATCAGATCCTGAAATGGGACGATCTGATCATTTTTGCTACTGCGGACCAGGGTTTGGGTATTTTTGATGGTGAACAGTGGACCAACATCACAACTGATGCAGGCTTACTCACCAATAATGTCAGGGATATCACGTTTAATAACAGTGGGCAACTCATGTTGGGTACCACTGGCGGTTTGAACGTTCACCATCAGTATGGGTGGGACAGCTATGCCATTGATCTGGTTGTCCTGGGATCGAACACCGAAGAGGTAAAGACTGATTTTCTAAGCTTTGATCAGGTTTTGGAAGATGCGGAAGGCATTCTCTGGTCCATTTCCTCAAAAGGTATCTTCCGTTGGGACTGGTACCGTAATCCAGTGGCAGAGTTGTGGGGTGAAAATGAGATCACCTATCTGGATTTCGCAGCAGATACTTTCAATACCATCTCTGGCGATACAGTTATTACTGGGGTCATCCAGCATGAATCAACTGCATTGCTCGACCTGGGAGGCGGGGCCATTGTGGTGGGAACCCAATCGGAAGGACTGGAATTCTATGAGCCAGTCGATAGCAGTTTCTGGTATCTCAATAAAGATAACTCTGATCTACCCTCTGATAAGATCATCTCGCTGGCATCAAATGGGGACGATCTTCTGATCGGCACCAAGGATAAAGGGCTGGTTATCTACAATATGGCTGCTGACAGCATCACTTATTCCAATAAGGACAGTCTGCTGGATAAAAAGATCCTGGATGTGATGGTTGCCACAGATGGTCGGATCCACCTGGTCACCAAGAAAGGTTACAATATCCTGGATTTTTCAGTGCCGGATACCGTTATCTACGCAACGTTTACCCAGGATGATATTCCTGAATTTGGAACGACCAACCTGCAGTCGGTGCAGGAAATGACAGATGGGTCGATCTGGATCGGTACTGCGAACTCAGTCGCGCGATTCAAGGATGGGGTGTGGGAAAATTGGGCACCTAAACCGGGTGATCAGTTTATCATAAAATCTCGAAAACCCTTCTCGGCTCATGATGTACTTACATTTACTGCCTTTGGCGGGGATATTGATGTCACGGCGCCAGCCAGCCTACTCAAGAATATCGCCGTGGTTCCCAACCCCTATGTTGTTACAGCCTCGTGGGAACCTCAACACCTGTATGATTCAGGTCGGGGTATCCGGAAGATCGATTTTATCCACCTGCCCCCGGAGTGCACCATCAATATCTACACCATCAGTGGTAAATTCATAAACTCGCTGGAACACAATTCTGAAATATGGGATGGTGCAGAGTCTTGGAATTTACTTTCCGCTGATGGATTGGAGATCGCTTACGGTATTTATATCTACCATGTTGATGCTCCTGGAATTGGTAGTCACGTTAATAAATTCGCAGTCATCAAATAGGAGTCAGCCATGATCAACTTATTCAAGATCAATCGTATTGTCCTGCTGACCCTGATATTGTCGGTTTCACTTCAAGCTGTCTCAAAACGGGGCACCACAGCGGCCTCCTTTCTTGAGATCGGGATCGGAGCCCGGGGCACAGCCATGGGAAATGCTCATGTAGCCGTTGTCGATGATGTTCACTCGCTCTATTGGAATCCCGGGGGCTTGGCTCTCATGGATAAAAGTGAGGTAAGCTTCATCCAGACCCGCTGGCTGGCCGGTATTGATTTTAACAATGTGTCAGCCGCCTTTCCCGTGGGTAGTCTGGGAACCTTTGGCGTGGCCATAACCAGCATCACTATGGATGAGATGAAAGTGCGCACCATTGATCAACCAGAAGGTACGGGTGAGAAGTTCGGTGCCTCTGATCTCAGTGCCACCCTGGGTTGGGGACGGCGTTTCACGGATCGGTTCTCATTTGGCGCGAACCTCAAGTATATCGAGGAACGCATCTGGCACATGAAAGCCAGTACAGTCGCTGTTGACCTGGGGACCACCTTCCGTACTCAATTCAAAGACATGAAGATCGGGATGAGCGTTTCAAATTTCGGGAATAAAATGCAGCTAAAAGGGGATGATACCCTCCTTGAAGTTGATATCGCTCCCGATCAGGAAGGGAACAACTCCCGGATCAATGCCCACCTGGACACCGATTCATGGTCCTTACCGCTGACCTTCCGGGTCGGACTGGCTGCTGACGTACTCAAGATTCCCCATGGCAAGCTCACACTGGCAGTGGATGCAGCTCACCCCAATAATTATGCTGAAAGTATCAGTATCGGCGGCGAATTCAATCTCATGGATCTGGCTTTTCTACGTGCTGGTCGAACATTTTATCTGGCAGATACTGATGAAGACGGAAATCAGCTGTCGCCGGAAACATTGAATGTGGGCGGGGGGATCAATATTCTCATTGCTCGAAACTTACGCTTCAAATTGGATCTGGCCTACGGTAACTGGGGTATCCTCAGCGATGTCCGCCGGTTTAGTTTGAGTTTGGAATTCTAGTCCAAAGCGGCATATTTCGGATGAAGTGCTAAAAGTATTCTTAGAGGAAGATATATGAGAAGTAAAATAAAGATTCTACTGATCTCAGGCTTGCTGTTGCCGGGATTTTCCCAGGGTGCTGGTCTCAATCAAATTATTGAATTGAATGATGCTGCAAATTCCTGGGTGGCTCAGGCCGGGCACCCACTGTACTATGGTTCGGCCAGCTCTATGTATCGCATTGTTGATCAGGCGGTTAGCAAAATGGAGCTTTATGATCCTAAGACGACCATAACTCTGTCACCTTCCAGTGATTTTCGTTTATTGTCGCTAACACAGGATCTGGATCAGGTTAAGAATGGTCAGCGCTATTCAGATTACTTTATACTAAACAAATATGAAGAACTGGTCTATCAGGTCACCCGGGGAACGGCTCCTGATCTAAAGCCCTTTGCGGCTGCCATATCAGATCAGGGGGTGCTGGCTCTGGCGGATCCAATTCAGGCTCATATCTATCTTTACCAAGCCGGTGAATTAATCTCGGAAGGTCAACTTTATGAAAGTGAGGGGGATTATAGTCTTGAGCGCAAGATCCAGCTACAATGGGTCGGCGATCAGTGTTATATCATTATAGAACGTCCGGGTCCGGATGGCAGCCAGGCACTGGATGCCTTGTTGATCCGGATCAATGCTGATGGTCGTGGTCAACAGACATCCATCTTGCCCTTTAGCTATTTGCAAAAGTTTGTCTTCCAGCATAACCGCTTCTTCCTCAGTGGTTATGATTACGATGCCCAGGATGAGCAGATGAAACCACTGATCATCGAGGTTTCCCCCAGTGGAGAGGTACTCTGGAATAATGAACATTTCGGTCATGAATTGGCGCTGTCCGCCAACGGCAACTACCTGGCTGCATTGAGCAGTCATGCTGAGATCCAACTATTTGACCTAAAGTCCCAACGGGTGCATCAGATTCAATTCGAACATGAAAATAAGGTATCCCTGGGTCTGACACTGAATGATAGGGGCGAGGTTGCGGTTATTCGGGTTGCTGTGGATTTCTTTGTCAAACGCAATACTTACTTTGCTCAGGTCTATTTTCCCGGTTCTGACCATTCTCAAGGAGTTCAGATCGACCCGAGATATCCAAAGTTGTTTCAACTTTATTCTGATGGCGACAAATTCTATCTGGGGACGAACTATGAGTGGTTGGAGGTCCATTAATGCTCCGGCCGCTGGTCCTGGTTGTCTTGATCCCACTATTCCTTGCCGCCCAGATCCATAATTTTCCCTGGCCCATGGCCCCCACGAATGAACAGCATCGCATTTCAGCCACCTTTGATGAATGCCGGGAGAATCGGGATCATTTTCATAACGGGACTGATATGCCTCTGGCAGCCGGTGGTGAAGTCCTCAGCATCATGGCCGGACAGGTCCTGGGCATTGATTCGGACAACAATTGGATTCGGGTTGAGGATTTCGCCTATGTCCATGTAACTCCCAATCCGGCGCTTCAGGTCAACAACACCGTGAGTCAGGGAGCAGTCCTGGGATGGACTGACAGCTATGCCCACATTCACTTGAATTATGGTGGGGGCGCCAGTGGGCATGCCACTGGCAATCCACTGCTCCCAGGTGGTGTTACACCGTTTAATGATCCCTATCATCCCCGGTCGCCCATCATTCAATTTGTGGTGGATGGGTCCAATGCAGCATTCCCAACCACCAGTATCAGCGGCCGAGTGGATATCATCGCTCAGGCGGCAGACACAACCGATTTATGGGCCACTATTGATATGAACAATGGCATTTACACCATTGGTTGGGCCCTATATTCCGGTGATACCAGTACCGTCCTCACAGGACCCCATTTCTGGTTCCAGGCCGATGAACTTTATGCCAATGCCTATATCAATAATGTTTATGCGCCAGGCTCCAGCACCAGCATTTATAAATACATTGTCACTAACCGCATCACCAGTAATGGGTTTCTGGATTGCGATCTCTATGAACCAGGGCCCTATGTTGTATCTGTCATGAGCTCAGATACACGGGATAACTGGGACACGACCTACGTCAGGATCAATATCAGTGATATAGACCTGCTCCCACCGGGCCAACCCATTTTGGACTATGTCGGTCCAAACTCAGCGGGTGATCTGTATTTTGAATGGACCCCGCCCAGCGACCCGGATCTGGCCGGCTATTTCCTGGAGTTCTCATTTAATGGGGATACCTGGAATTCCAATCATGGGCCAGCTGTCATCACCGCTGATATGACCAGCTTTACCGTCCCCGATTTCCCGGAGAACTCATATATCAGATTTCGATTGAGCGCAGTTGATGATGCGCCCATCCCAAACCAGAGCGAAGTTTCCGATACCTATGCCGTTCGGTTGAACAGCGGGGCCGAAACGATCCTCATCGTGGATGGATTCGACCGTGTAAACGGGTCGTGGACTCAGAACCAGCACGACTTTGCCTGTTATTATGCTGATGCCATCGTGGATAGTGATTTTGAGGGCGGTCTCACCACTGTCTCGAATGACTGGGTCACCAGGACCCAAGCCCTGGTGGATTATGAAAGTGTTTTCTGGTTTTTAGGCGATGATAGTCGAACCGAAGAGACCTTCTCCACTGCCGAGCAGACTGTGATTGCCAACTATTTGGCTCAGGGTGGGTCTTTATTCGCCTCCGGGGCTGAGATCGGCTATGACCTTAGCGCTGGGTCGGCAGCTGACGAAGCATTCATGAATCAGGTGCTGCATCTGGCCTACGCTGGTGATAATGCTGCCAATCTCACCGTGACAGGAGTGGGTTCCCACTTTTCCGGTATCAGCTTCAATTATGGTTCAGCACCTTATATCGAAGATTGGCCGGACTATTTCACGCCCCTGAACGGCGGGGAGCTAGCCCTCCAGTACGGCAACTCACGAAATGCTGCCATCAGCTATCGCAATGCCAGCTCCGCCACCTTTGTTATGGGTTTCGCCTTTGAGACCATTGATACTGAAAATTCGCGTAGTGAATTGCTGGGTCGGGTCCTGCAATATTTTGCGGGGACTGCTGATGTAGAGGATATAGAGAATCCCCTAAGATTCTCTATATCAGGGATATACCCGAATCCATTTAATGCTTCGGTCAGGATTGAATACTGGCTTGAAAGTCGCGGAGATGCTGCGCTATCCATCTTCGATCTCCACGGTCGTGAGGTGTTGAACCAGCGAATTTCCGGCCAAGGTCCTGCTCAATACACCTGGCAGTGGAATGGCTTGGACCAGGCAGGTCGAGCTTTGCCCAGTGGCGCCTACCTGATCAGATTACAGCAGGGTCATCAGGTTACGGCCACCCGCAAATTAATCTTACTCAAATGATGAATTATCAAAATACCAGGGTTCGATCGCTTTCCGGAATCAGCCTGAAAATGGTCCCAACCTGCTGCTTGTTGGTTTTTGCCTGGGCCACATCAGCCAGTGCCGATATCCTCCAGATCAAACCTTATGCCCAATGGACTTTCGAGATGCCGGTGGAGCAGGTCTTCTACCGCCAAAGTGGCACCGGCTTTCCCATCAAACTGATCGTGACCAGTGACCAGATCATCCTGTACGATAGTACGGGGAATCAGGTCAGGGAGATCTCTCGCGCCCAGAATGATCTTTTTGTGATGAACGAAAACCATTTTGGTTTTATGCTGGTGCAGGAACATCCGTCCAACCAGATTGATCTGCAACAGCGTCTTTATTCGTTTCAGGTTTATTCCCACACTGGCGAGGCAGATTACACTACGGTCCAGGCCGTTGATCTCATAGATGGCGAGTTATCCTATCAGCTTACCGATCAAAGCAGTATTCTACTCACTGAGAAAGGCCAAGCCTGGGTGTGGGAGGTCCAGGGTGAGGATACATTATTCAATATCACTTCCTGCAGCTCAGGTACGGCAAAGCCGGGGACTGCGATCGCTCTGGCCAGGGTCCTTAATTACCGCCGGGAAATGGTCACGGCAGTAGCCTGTCTTGAATCAGGCGGAGGAGATTCATCATCCATTGAATTGAGACTGTGGCATCGTGACCAGGTCTTGCTAGATCCTTTATTGATTTCTGGTGGTCTTGCTGGTCTTCGCTCATTGGCTAACTCTGACTATTTCTTTCTGGAGATTGATCGTGGGGCTGAGACCTCACTGACGCTTTTCAATCGTCTTGATTCACTGGCGACTTATCCCTGGAAGAGCTGGAAGATCGAATTACTTGATCAACAAGCCGTTTTTGTGATCACTGAGCAGGATTTGAATGTGGTGAATCTGGGAGATGGGAGCATTGCCGCCAGCTATCACCCCATAGACCTGAGCACTATTAGCGACGCAACCTACCTACAGGAATGGGGCTTATTCCTGTATATCCGTTATGAACCCTTTTTCAGGAAAGATGGCCGGCAAGCTTTTCGGAATTTTGAGTTGGAGGGCGTCAGTCGCTCAGGACGGATCGTTCATCGGAGCTCCTTTGGGACCTGGACCTATTCGCTTCCAAAGCTGACCCAGATCGGTAGCGATCTGTTTGCTGTTCACATCTACAACGCGGTCCTCATCTATCGAATCCAGCTCCAGAGAGATTGAATAAGACGCACTGAATGAGCCATTATGAAATTCATCTGGGATTAATCAGTTGAAACACCGATTTCAGTCTGAATAATTGTAGCATAAGTGATGTTCGGAAATATTTTGAGCGCGAATAACTTTAGGAGTCAAAATTGAAAATTAGAAATACTGTCGTTACTTTTTTTATGCTGGCGTTTATGGGCTGTACTACCCAGCACGCAACCCTGGTCCCCAAACCTGTCCTGCCTGAAAAACCCTCCGGAATGTCTAATGTCCAGCAGTTGACCTTCGATGGTGACAATGGAGAAGCATACTGGGGTCCCCAGGGCCAGGAGATCATATTCCAAAGTAAACGAGATGGCCATGCTTGTGACAAAATCTATATCATGAACGCCGATGGCTCGAACCAGCACATGGTCAGTCCTGATGTGGGCGCCAATACCTGTTCATACTTTAGCTTGGAGAAGGATCGGATCATCTTCTCTTCCACCTACGGAGTCGTTGATAGCTGTCCTCCCAGACCCAAACCCCAGGGCAATAAATATCTCTGGCCCCTGTTTCCCTATGACATTTACTCCGCCAACCCAGACGGTAGCGATTTGATCAAGATCCGCGAGAATGCCGGGTATGATGCTGAGCCTACCGTCTCATATTTGACCGGTAAAGTGATCTTTACCTCTGAGATCGATGATGATCTGGAAATATTCACCATGAACATTGATGGTTCTGATGTCCAACGTCTTACCGATCATCTTGGTTATGATGGCGGTCCTTATTTCAGTCCAGATGCCCAGAAGGTCGTTTGGCGTGCCTGGTACCCAACCAATGCCGAAGACACCTTGCGCTGGCAGGAAAATATGGCGCTGGATCAGGTGGAAGCAGTACCACTATCTATTTATGTCATGAATGCCGATGGCAGTCAGCAAGTTCGTCTCACTGATAATGGCGCAACTAACTGGGCTCCTTCCTGGCATCAGGGTGGAGAACATGTGGTGTTTTCCTCCAATATGGATGATTGGAATGAAGCAGCTCAGGCGTTTGGCCATAATTTTGAGTTATACAAAATTAAAATTGATGGAACGGGTTTGGTCAGACTAACACACAATACCTATTTCGATAGTTTTCCCATGTTCAGCCCGGACGGAAAGTTTATGCTCTTTGCCTCCAATCGTGATGCAGACAACCCCAGAGCGACCCACATTTTCAAAGCTGAATGGAACGACTAAACTTACCTTTACTCTCAGGAACCCCGGGTGCCAACCCGGGGTTCATAAACCCCTCACATAGTTACTTTGATTCTGCCGACTATTCCTGGTGTACGCCTGGGACACTTCTTTGAGAAAACTCCTTTTTAACTACCTGCCCTACGGTGTCATCGATGTCCTTTTAACGCTGGCCATTATCCTTGAATTGGTCCATCAGCGCTATGATCTGATCTGGTCAAATTTTCCGATCCTGATCTGGGGGATGCTATCCCTCAACCAAAAACTGAAAGCAGACCGCCATGATCTGGCTGATTGAACTTTTAGTCTTAAGTATGACCTGCCTACTTATGTACCATGCCCAGCGCAGGGAGCATACCGAATTTGTAAAGCTATTCTGGATCAGTGGTCTCAGCATGGGATTTTTGCGGGAAGCAAGCCTGGTGGGGATCAGTGATCTATATTCGTATGGTGACTTTCATCTGACCCTTTTTGGAGTACCGCTTATCTATGGAGTGATCTGGACAAATTTCAGCTATGTGAGCTGGCAGTGGAGCGAAAATTATCTGGGACGGAAATATCTGGGAGCGTCAGCCTGGGATCACCATCTTCCCCTCATGTTCATTACCATGGTTTTCATCGCTTTTTTCTTCGAGGTGTTGCTCTCCCAGGCGCAACTTATTCATTGGAATCTGGACGCCAGTAAGACCCTCTGGGGAGGCGTTCCAATTCTGACACCTTTTGCCTATGGCTTTACCGCAGTTCTATTCATGATAACACTGCGCTGGATTGTGGCTAAACCGACCGGCAACTGGCAGGTTTCTACCCTGAAATTATCAGCTCTCCAACCCCTGTCGATCCTGGTATTAACCGCATTGCTTTTTCTAACAAATCTGGCCGCTATTATTGTTTTTGCTGATTGACTCAGGATGAGCGCAGGATTAGATTAGCCTGCTTTTTTGATAGCCCGGGTGGCGGAATTGGTAGACGCGCTAGGTTCAGGGTCTAGTGTATTCACGTACGTGCTGGTTCGACTCCAGTCCCGGGCACCATCAAAAAATTACAGAATAGCCATCACAGCAGTGTGGGGGCTATTTTTTATTCACAGCCAATCCGACGAAAATTACGATTTCACTTTTCATGGAAAATTAGTTTGATTTAAACTACCACAATATTTTATGCATGAAGCTGTAGAGGTGCAATGCATTGCGCCTCTACAAACCAACCCTTCCCGCCTGCGCGCCTGACCCTTCGAGATCCCTCGCCATGCTCGGCCTCAGGGAAACGCTTTGAACCCTGAGAACTCATAAAATCCATAGAACTCAAAGACTTCACCTTATCTTACCCGGTGATTAATCTGAGGAGTACGGAAACCGACATGACTTTTACCCAATTATTAAATACAGTTCCGATCGAATTTGGAAAACAATTCATCTCTTTCATCACCGGTGTACATAATGACGACCGGATATCTTTGAAGTACTACCACCACAAAGAGACCCAGACGGTTTATGCGGATGTGAGCTTCGGGAAATTAGCTCAGGGACCTCCGGGGCATGCGCATGGAGGAGCCATATCAGCAGTATTCGATGAGCTTATGGGAGCCTGCTGTTGGGTCAATGGCTATCCAGCGCTGACAGCTCAATACACGACCCGGTTTTTTAAACCGGTCCCCCTGAACACCCAAATATTGTATTGTGCTGAGATTAAAAAAATCGAGAATAATAAACTTAGTCTGGAAGCAATACTGGTTGATGCCTTTGACTCAAAATATGCTGAAGCCCGGGGTCTGTTCATCCTGCAGGATATGGAAACCTTTAAACGCCTGAGCCAGGTTAGCACCGGTGCAGATGAATTTTTGCAAGAACTTTCAAAACATGTATGAGCAATAATAGGTTTACCTTAAATCCATTCTGTGTGCGAGTAGAAGATCCCGACAATCGTGTCGGGGAGGGACTTTATGCGGGGGCGTCAAACTTAAGTAAATAAAATAGAAGGAAGGGAATAATTCATGGCCTGGACATTCAAATTTGAGTTGGATAAGTACGAAGTAGAAGATCTAAAGATCGTCCTGGAAAAATTAAAGAAAAAAGATGTTCGCAAAGTTGAAGTTGCTGTAAATGGCGATGTGCGGAAGTTGGCTACCAATATGCTGAAAGCAGTGTATGATCAGGAAGACTTCTTTAAAGATGATCGCTGGTAGCACTTGATCGAGAAGCTATGGAATGATCAAAAACATGTTTGGAATTGACCAAGCTCAACTTGTGCCTCGCTGGGAGTGGCGGTATTTTAGCCATGACCAATCCGAGCTTGATCAGTATTTCAAGGATTATACTCCCTACAAGACCGAAACTAGTGAACAGATCTATTTTCTGTTAAGCAATCCGGACTTGAATGTCAAATATCGACATGGTATGATAGATGTTAAACAACTGCAAAATGTTAATAAAGATGGATTCGAGCTGTGGCTGCCAATTTTTAAATCATCAACACCAATGAATCAGTCGGATATGATCAAGATCGCCGAAATAATGGGGTTGGATTATCATCCGGTCACTCTTGGGAAAGAGCCTCAGGATATTTTGAATGCTTTCCAACAATTTGATGACGTGACTGCCATCTCCCTGCGCAAGGAGCGCAAAAAGTTTAGCATTGACGATGTGTCAGGAGAGCTAGCCGTGCTTGAATTTAACCAAGTAAAGGTGTGCACTATTGCACTCGAGGATGAAGAGAGTTTCAAGATCAGAGCGTTGAGGTCAAAATTACAGATCCATATTGATGCTAATATGAATTATCCCACAGCTCTGAGACAATATAACGCAACAAAATCACAGAGGTGATCCATGGGTGTCGAGATCGAGCGAAAATATTTGGTTCTATCAGATGAGTATAAAACTCTTGATTCAGGAGAACTTTTCAGGCAGGGGTATTTGAATAGTAACAAAGCAAGAGTAGTCCGCATTCGAGTACGCGAGGACAAGGCTTATATCACAATCAAGAGCTTGCCAAAAGACCTTATTCGCGATGAATTTGAATATGATATACCAGTTAATGAAGCGGTCTACCTGCTGGAGAATATTTGTGAACAACCGATCATCGAGAAGACCAGATACAAAATAAAATTCCGTGACCATTTGTGGGAAGTAGATGAATTTCACGGGGAGAATAATGGTTTGGTAGTGGCCGAGATCGAATTGGAAAATGTGGATGAACCTTTTGCAATACCACCCTGGGTGGGGGACGAGGTGAGCCATGATTGGCGCTATTTCAATTCAAACTTGTTGTCAAACCCATATAGCAAATGGAGTCGATAATATATGGATAGTAAGCAGCAGAAGATGCGTCGCGGATTAAAGTTAGCCGTTATATTTCTAGCTGGGTTTGATCTGGCATTAGCTGGTGAAGTGAACGGGGAACCAATCTCCTGGGGACTCCTGATCATGACTTTGCTCGGTGGACTGGCTCTTTTCCTCCACGGAATGGAAAAGATGAGTACCGGAATGAAAAAAGCTGCCGGAGATAGTATGCGGTCTATTCTGTCCGCTTTGACCAAGAATAAGTTGGTGGCAATGTCGGTGGGTGCTTTTGTCACCATGATCGTTCAATCAAGCAGTGCCACAACCGTCATGCTGGTCAGTTTCGTACAATCACAACTCATGACCTTCACCCAAAGCCTGGGTGTTATCCTTGGTACAGATATTGGAACAACCGTCACTGCCCAGCTTATTGCATTCAAACTGACTGATTACGCCCTGATTCTGGTCACGGCTGGATTCGCTCTGTTCATGTTCGGTAAGAATGACAAACAGAAGAATATTGGTGAATCAATCCTCGGGTTTGGCATTCTTTTTTATGGCATGAAACTGATGGCCGAGGCGATGCAGCCCCTGCGCAGTTACGAACCATTTATCCAAATTTTGCAGAATCTTGAAAACCCAATATTAGGTATACTGGTTGGTGCCATATTTACCGCCTTGATACAAAGCAGTGCTGCTTTCATCGGTATAGCCATCGTGCTCGCCCAACAAGGATTAATCACGCTTGATGCGGGAATACCCTTACTTTTAGGCGCCAATATTGGAACCTGTGTTACCGCCGGTCTGGCAAGCATTGGTGGCAGCCGGGAGGCCAAACGGGTTGCTCTGGCGCACGTCGCCTTTAAAGTCGTGGGCGTCCTGTTATTCGTGTTGTGGATTCCCTGGTTTGCTGATTTAGTCCGTTTTATTTCTCCTCAAAGTGCCGAAATGGGGATTCAGAAGCTGGCAGCGGAAACCCCCAGGCAGTTGGCCAATGCCCACACTATTTTTAATGTGAGTTTGGCACTATTCTTTCTACCCTTTACCAACATATTTGCCAGATTTATTATCAGGGTTCTTCCCGATCGCCCAGATCAGCTGGCTTTAAATCCAGTTGTTTGGCATTTGGATGATCAAAGTATAAAAACCCCCTCAATGGCTCTGGATCTCGCCCGGGCGGAGATTGCGCGAATGGCAAAAATATTGGGTCGCATGGTGGAGGCGGTCATTAAACCATTCTTTGCCGATGATCCCGGTCAGGATAGTATACATCCCAGCTTAACGCTCATCGAAGGGGTTGAGATGAGGGAAAAGAAAATCGATTATCTGCGCATAAAAATATCTGAATACCTGCAGAAGATTGGGCAGGAACCATTATCGGATGATCAGGTTGCGGAGGTTTTCGCCATGATGTCCATCGTAAGCTATATGGAGAATATTGGTGATATTGTCCAGCGTAGTGTGATGCCCATGATAGCCAAGAAACGGGCCCTGGGTCTAAATTTTTCGGTTGAGGGTCAGGAAGAACTATTGGTGTATCACGTGAAAGTTTGCAAGCAGATCAGTCGGTTAAAGGATGTTTTCACCGAGATGGATCTGAAAAAAGCAAAAAATATCATGCGTAAAGAAGAAAAATACCTGGATCTGGAATCCAAATACCGTGTTTTTCACCTGGAACGTATCCATGCAGCCAAGGAAGAATCTGTAAAAACTCATGATATTCACATGGAATTACTCGATCTGTTAAAGCGGATCACTGTTTACACTGGTGATATTGCGAAATCATTATTATCAATGGAGCGCATTGGTAAATAGCTCGTGAGTCGTTCAGTCATAATTTCAGCCTGCCTACTTGGAGAACCCTGTCGTTATGATGGAACAAGCAGCCAAAGCTCTGAATTGATGGAGCAATTACGGAACTGGGTTCTAATTCCTGTCTGTCCCGAGCTTGAAGGAGGACTCTCCACGCCCAGACCCCCGGCCGAGATCACGGGTGACCAGGTTTTACAGGAAGGTGGGGAAGATGTTACCCGCCAATTTGTAAAGGGAGCAGCACTCTGCCGTGATAAAGGAGTGGCAAAACACGCTACCCTGGCCATTTTGAAAAGTCGCAGTCCCGCCTGTGGCTGTGGGCAGGTTTATGATGGATCATTCACTGGTACGCTGATCAAGGGTGACGGAATATTCACTCGAACATTACGCTCGGCTGGTATAGCCTGTGTATCCGATGAAGATTATAGGGGTGCAATAGATCACCCCGCTGAGCCGTAAAAGCACTTTGCGCAGGTTCTCCAACATGCCAGGTCGCTCTGAATACAACCCGGTTTATTAAAAATGAACCATTAGATTACTGAATATTGTGGAAGTCTGGCAACAAGCATTAATCGATGAACTGGGATCAAAAGTCCGCTCTGCTCCCTTAGAGCTGCAATTATACAGCACCGCCGCCTGTCTGTATGAAATGACACCCCTACTGGTCATTGTTCCGGAAACTGCTGCGTAAATTTCACGAATATTAAAGGTATGCCGAAAGTATAGGATCCCGGTCCTGCCGCGCGGCGCTGCTACAAGCTTAAGCGGAGGAACCGTAAATCGGGCTGTTATGCTTGATATTTCAAAGTATTTCACCCGCATTGATCCGCTGTCTGAAGATACTGTGACCGTAGAGTGTGGCACTGTACTGGATACCTTACAGGCAACCCTGCTGCCCCACTCCAAAAAGATCGGTCCAGACCCCAGCTCAGGCAATATTTGCACCTTGGGGGGCATGCTGGCTAATAACTCGGCAGGTCCTCATTCGATCATTCACGGGAATATTAACCGACACGTTAACAGCATCAAGATGATCCTGGCCAATGGTCAGAATTTTGAAGCGAAAAATATATTACTGGATCAGATCGAACTGCTACCGGAAGATCAAAAACAATATTATGTAGCCGTGCAAACCCTGCTGGAAAAATATTCAGCAGCGATCAAATCGTCCCGGCGAAATGTAACTAAAAATGCCTCGGGTTATCAGGTCTGGGATGTTTTGACGGACACTCATCTGAATCTGGCTCGTCTCTTTGCCGGCAGCGAAGGAACCCTGGGTGTTTTTACCGAAACAAACCTGGCTGTGGTGGACAAGGTTCCCTACCGGGGGGTGATTTCACTCTACTTTAGTGACCTGGCTAAAATGGGTGTTGCGGTTCAAGGAATTCGGAAACTGGGTGCCTCTTCAGTCGAGTTTGTCGATTCGTCATTCCTGAATCTGGCGCTGGCCTATAAACCTGAAATGAAAAAATATCTGCCAGAAGATGTTGAATATCTACTCTATGTGGAATTTGAGGATTTTAGCTCAAATGATTCATTGAAGCAGAAATTTGACGTTCTGAAAGAGCTCATCATCAAGCAAGAGCTGGGGCAAATCGGTGATCTGGCTTTAAATGAGGCCGATATTGTAGATCTATTCAGCTTACGTAAAGCTGCGTCGGCCATCTTGCAGCGCGTGGCAGGGAGCGCTAAACCGCTCTCCTTTATTGAGGATGCCGCCGTCCACCCCGCTGTATTTCCTCAATTCCTGGAACAGTGCAAAGCGCTTCTGGATAAGGCGAGTATTGATTATGTAATGTTTGGACATGCCGGAGATGGTAATTTACATATTCGTCCCTTACTGGATCTTAAGGACCAGCAGCAAATGACCCGGGCTGCCCAACTGATGCAGGATTTTACCGAGCTGGTCATCAATTTGGGTGGCACCCTATCCGGTGAACATGGTGATGGACGCCTGAGAACCCCTTTTCTGAAGGATCTATACCCAGAGCTGCTACCGCTGTTCAAAGCGCTCAAATCCGTCTTTGATCCCCATAATATCTTAAATCCCGGTATCATCATACCCCAACCGGATCAGCGTTGGAACGAACATTTTCGCTATACTCCAGATATGCAATATCTGCCCTCAGGATCCATTCTTGACACGGCCAAGTGGATTCATGAGATCCAAAAATGCCACGGCTGCGGAACCTGTCGGACCTATTGTCCGGTCTTCCTGGCGTCCGGAGATGAATCTGCCACCGGACGAGCAAAAGCCAATATCCTGAGCGGGTTCCTTAAAGATGATCTGCCGGGATCGTTGTGGAATGAGCAGGCTGTGCTGGAGCTGATGGATCTTTGTTTCAACTGTGGTCAGTGCCTTACTGATTGTCCCACTGGGGTCGATATTCCGGGAATGGTCGTAGCTGCAAAAACAAAAATACGGGCTTCAATTCCCTACACAGCAGAAGAAATATTACTCCAGAATGGCAAAATATTGAACAGTTTGGGGCGCCTGTTGACCCCTCTGTCAAACTGGACAGTCAATAACTCCTTTTTCCGTAAAATATTATCTAGAACCATTGGAGTCCATCCCCAGCGAACCTTACCTGAATTCACTGGTAGAGCAGGTTTAACTAGTACTGAACAGTCGCCGGGTTCCCAGCCGAACAAACAGGTTGTTCTCTGGAGCGGTTGTGCCGCAAATTATAATGATCCGGAAGGTGAGTTATTCCATGCCCAGGAAATCCTTGAAAAGCTGGGCTACTCAATCATCCATCCCGAATGGTATTGTTGTAATATCGCTAAATTGTCCTACGGGAACCTGGCTGGCTTGGAGCATGATCTGGACCAGAATATGAAGCTCTTACTGCCCTATGTTGACCAGGGAATTCCCATCGTTTTTACAGCTGCCAGTTGTGGCTATGCATTTATGGATGAATACAAGACTTTCTTTCCGGATCGGGAAGATGTTGCCAAAGTGGCTGCAACCAGCATCGATATTCATCAATTCATCGGGGAAGCATTGGCCACGGGTGAGTATGATGATAGATTTGCTGCTGTGGATCTCAGTATCGCATATCACGAACCCTGTCATCTGAAGAGTCAAAAAAATACATTTTCACCCAAAGATCTGTTAAAAAGAATTCCCGCTCTTGACCTGAGGGAGATCGATGATTCCTGCTGTGGCATCGCCGGTACCTTCGGAATGAAAAATGGGGGGTATAAACGATCCATGGATATTGGCAAACCGCTGTTCGAAAGCCTGAAAATGGCTGATCCGCAACTAGTTGTTTCTGGCTGCGGAACCTGCCAGATCCAAATAAAGCAGGGCACCGGGGTCGAAACCATTCACCCCATTGTGCTATTAAATAGATCCTTAAGAAGCACCCCAGACGGCTAGTGTCGAGTCAACTGTGTAGTGTCCAATAAGTCGCAGGATTATTTGGTGTTAGTAAGGCAAATGTTTTTAGCATAGCCTTAGCCTGCATTATTCATGAATTATTGCCACGAAGACACTAAGCCACGAAGATTATTAAAGTTATGAACAAGGTCATTTTAAACAGAATTATTTGCATCTGTGAGTGATAATTCTTGATAAGCATATATTATTTTAAACTTTGGGTCTTAGTGACTTAGTGGCTATGAATGATTCAGGCTAAAGCCCTTAAAAAATAATTCGTAACCAAATCCGCCTACTTCCCTCAAAGACCTGTGAGCTAAAATATTTGACATGATTAATTTTATATGGGGCACTGGCGGCAGTCCTCGAAATGGAGCGTAGAATGACTGAAAATTTGACCAAACAGGCTTTTATCGAAAAGGTTTTTGATTACGAAAATGAAAAAGAGTGGCATTACAAGGGTGACACGCCTTGTATAATTGACTTCTGGGCAGAATGGTGTGGACCCTGTAAAGCGGTGGGACCCGTTCTGGAAGAACTCTCAGATGAGTATGCTGACAAGGTCAAGATCTATAAGGTAAATACTGAAACCGAGCAGGAATTGGCTGGAGTTTTTGGTATTCGCAGCATTCCTTCACTCCTCTTTGTGCCAGTTGGTGAAAAACCACAGATGGCCGCCGGAGCCCTGCCCAAGGAATCCTTCGTACAGGCATTCAAAGATGTTCTGGGGGTCGATCCAATTACAGCGTAAGCTGATCTATATATGTGGTAACCAGAGGCGTGGATATTATCCATGCCTTTTTTCCGTTAAAGTGATTATTCAAAATAATCTTCCTGGACTCTGTGAATTGTCTCCCTCTTTTGCAGCGGGGAAAAGCTCTGCCAACAAAGACAGATCGCCGCGTTCGTTCCGCACTCGCGAAGACGCCCCAATTCACCCAGGTTGCGTAATTTCGTTATGAAAAGTTATTTCAAATCCCTTCACAAGCATTCAGGTTCTGCTATATTGATCGCCAATGGGAGCTAACATTTGAATTCAAAAATCATGGCCGGGGTCGATGAAGCTGGTCGGGGACCTCTGGCTGGTCCTGTGGTGGCTGCGGCTGTTATCCTGGATGGGGAAAACATACCGTATGGGCTGAAAGACTCCAAGAAATTAACCGAAAAACGCCGGACGGCTCTGGCAATTGATATCCGGAGCAAGGCGCAGGCAATTGGGGTGGGGATCGTCCATGAGCAGGATATTGACCGAACCAATATTCTTAAAGCCACCTTTGAAGCCATGCGGCGGGCAGTTGCCGACCTGGGAACAATCCCTGAAGAAGTCCAGGTCGATGGAAATTTCACCATACCTGATCTACTCATTGATCAGATCGCCATTGTCGGGGGGGATGACAAAGTTCCTGCGATCAGTGCTGCCAGCATCATTGCCAAGACTACCCGTGATGCCATGATGATCTCCTACGACGTGCTATTTCCAGATTATGGCTTCAAGTCCCACAAGGGTTACGGTTCAGCCAAACACATGGAGGTACTCCGTGAAAAGGGGCGCTGTCCCATCCATCGGCGCAGCTTCCGGCCTGTTACTGACTGCCCTAATGAACTTTACAAATACTTTGAATGGGCCTCAGCCTACGGGCAGATGGGGGAGATCTTTGCCGGGATGTTTTTGATTCGGCAGGGGTATTCACTAATTGCCCACAGTTACCACGCGAGTCGGGGTGGGGAGCTTGATCTAATCGCCACTCTCGATGCTGAAATAGTATTTGTTGAAGTTAAAAGCTTTGCCGGTGAGGAGGATGATACGATTGCTTTGGAGCGGGTTACGCCAGCAAAACAAAAGCAAATCGCCAGGATTGCTGAAATTTATCTCCGTTATCGTGAACTTGAAGAACCCGACTGTCGGTTTGACATTATCACCGTTAATTTTTCAAACCCCAAACCGGTCATCAATCATTATCCAGATGCCTACCTGCCTTTATAAGCGATATGAATCTCGTTATCCAGAAAGACAAAGAGAAAGCCCACTATGAAAATTATTAAAATGTTCCTGCTAATCCTCGCTCTGCTGCTCCAGATATTTGCAGCTCAACCGGCGATCTATGGTGAAAACGGGGTAGTGGTCGCCCACGATCTGGAAGCCTGTGAGGCAGGTATTCAGATCCTCAAAGCCGGTGGCAACGCTGTTGATGCAGCTGTGGCAGTATCCTATGCGTTAGCTGTTACTCATCCCCAAGCTGGAAATCTGGGCGGCGGTGGCTTCATGATCATCCAGATGGCTGATGGACGTAAAGCAGCTGTGGATTATCGCGAGATGGCGCCAGGTGGAGCCCACCGGAACATGTTCCTGGATGATAGCGGTAGGGTTGTCCCTGGAAAAAGTACCCGGGGCGGACTGGCAATTGGTGTTCCCGGTACGGTTGCTGGCTTGCAGTTGGCTCTGGATGAATATGGGTCGCTGACCCGATCCAAAGTGATGAAACCAGCCATCCGCTTGGCCAAAAAAGGTTTCAAGATCCCCTATCATCTGGCCTACTCCCTGGGCTGGTTGAACCAAGCAGCTAAAGCTTTTGATGAGACCCGCAGAATATTTTGCAGGGACGGTGACCTGTACCAACCTGGAGATCTTTTCAAACAACCTGAGCTTGCCAAAACATTGAAGCTGATCCAGCGAAAAGGCAACTCAGGCTTTTATGAAGGAGTCGTGGCTCAGGCTCTGGTCAAGAGCAGTTCAGAATACGGAGGAACATTTACTCCGGATGATCTGATAAACTACACCCCCAAAATTAGGGAACCGGCTGCTGGAAATTATCGTGGCTATGATATTCTCTCAATGCCACCACCCAGTTCAGGTGGGATTGCTCTGATCTCCATGCTGAATATGCTGGAGTTCATGTCATTTGATTCCGTTGGCTGGCATTCTGCCAAGCATATTCACATGCTGGCAGAGGTCGAGAAACGGGCCTATGCTGACCGCAGTGTTTGGCTGGGTGATCCGGATTTCTTCCAAGTACCCCAGGAAAAACTGTTATCCCGCGCTTATGCCTCCCTGCGTATCGCGGACTTCGATTCAAGCTCAGCGACACCAAGTGATTCTATTTATCCCCTGAACGACAAGGACTTAGCAGATATTGATCCAGTAGGTCATGAAAGCGAGGAGACCACGCATTTTTCAGTTGTCGATCAGTGGGGGAATGCAGTTAGCGTGACCACAACCCTGAATTGGTCATTCGGTTCTTATGTCACGGTTGAGGGCTTTGGCTTCCTGTTGAATAATGAAATGGATGATTTTAGCTCCAAACCGGGAACGCCCAACTCATTTGGTCTCATTGGCAATGAGGCCAATGCCATTCAGCCCGGCAAACGGATGCTTTCCAGTATGACGCCCACCATATTGAGTAAAGATGGTCAGGTAGTGCTGGTTCTTGGAGCTCCAGGCGGGGCTACAATTATCACCACGGTACTGCAGGTGATCAATAATATGGTCGATTACGGCATGCCGTTGCCGGATGCGGTCACTGCGGCTCGTTTTCATCATCAATGGCGTCCAGATGTGATCCAGTATGCTCCCCGGGCAATCAGCGATGATACGGCGGCACTGCTGAAAGAAATGGGGTATGAGCTGTCAAAACGTAATTCCTATGGAGAGGTCAATGCTATCTCCAGAGATCGGGTCTTTGGGGGCTGGGTCGGTGCGGCTGATTACCGGATCGCCTCCCATGGCGCAGCGTATTAGTGCTTTTTATGTTTGACCCGCATGGCACGCTTAAACCGGTTTATGTTAAAGCTCTGATTCCCTGGGTAGTTAACCTGCATTATTCATGAGTTATTGCTACAAAGACACTAAACCACGAATATTATTAAAGTTATGAACAAGGTCATTATAAACAGAATTATTTGCATCTGTGAGTGATAAATTTTGACAAGCATATATATTTTAGAACTTTGGGCCTTCGTGCCTTCGTGGCTATGAAT
>JAJRSW010000016.1 GCA_024278595.1 Fidelibacterota bacterium
GACTTTCGACTTTCGACTTTCGACTTTCGACTTTCGACTTTCGACTTTCGACTTTCGACTTTCGACTTTCGACTTTCGACTTTCGACTTTCGACTTTCGACTTTCGACTTTCGACTTTCGACTCAAATATAAGAATCCGGCTCATATTTCTCCAGGTGGTGCTTTATCTTACGCTTGCTGTTGAAGCCAATAATGACCACCATGGACAGGAGTATGAGAAGTGCCAGGGCAGTGGTCCAGGGATTGTATCTTTCACTGGCATAAAAACTCCCAACACCCACTGCAGGCGTAGGGGTCGCTGCGTAGGGATAATCAAACTGGCCAAACATGGAATGAATATTCAGGACATGGATGATGGCTACGCCTGCGCGTCCAAATTTTGCCATGACGCCCCCATTACGCGTGGATTGGAATTGCATGCGCCGGGTCAAGCCGGGGGGGATCAATCTTGCAGTAGCCGCGTCACCTAAAACTGCTGCTCCCCCGCCAACATTAATAAACGCTGTATAATCATTCAGATCACGCGATTCAGTGAAATAATTTATTCTGCGATCGATGGCATCGAGGAGATCTTCACTGGCGATGAGTTCAATGTCATTGCGTGAGATGGCCTCCAGGATTAGCTGGCGACCTCTAGGGCTGAGCCGGCGTCCAATATCAGATCCACCGCCCAGGCTGGCGGCCCGGGTGCGAAATGAGATGATCCCGGCTTCAAACAGTGTATGTTCCATATCCAGCCAGGTAAAGTCCTCGATATTGGCACCCCACTGTGACGCTCCCACGGAAGAAAGGATATATGGTTTTAAACCCATTTCCTCCAGGGCACATACGACGGCCAGATTACCGCCGGGCATTGAGCCAGTTAAGGTAACCGCCACGTGATCACCGGCTTTTACGCCAGCCTTGTTGAGATAATCCACCACCATGGCAGCCACATTGGGATCCAATATAGATATTTTGGCATCCAGATCACCCTCATCGGTGGTGATGTAGGTGAATTGGCGGCCGATGAGGCCGGTTTCGTTGGGATCATTCACATCATCCATGAACACGGGTGCTTCCAGGCGACTGTCCTTCAGGAGCTGCATGGCTCGGGTCATCCGCTCAGCAGCGGCAATCTTTAGGTCATGGGCTGGTGCTTGAATTTTCACTGTGAGCGAACTGGCGGTATAGAAGACCAGCAGTGCGATGACAGCCATGAGGACCAGCACCTCGGTGCGTTGAATGGCGGGCCTAAACATTGAGCACTCCCCCACTGATCAGCATGACGGCCAGTTGAACGATACTGGCAGTTATCAGGATCACGCTTAAAGTTCTCAGCACACCCTGACGGTCCATCCACGAGGCGATCAGACCGGGAATGATATACCCGATGGTATAAAAATCCCACCCAAAGGCCTGGAATTCCACTGCCAGATAATTTCGGGAAATATAGCCAAACATGAATCCCATGAGCAGGGACAACACGAGACGGCGTTTACCATAGATCAGCAGGAACTGTGAGAGACCTTTGACAATAAGAAAGACCAGGATGGAGATGGAAAAGGTGGCTATCACCCGCAGCGGGTCGTGGAGATACATGGCGATATAACCAGGAACGATAATACCACCAGCCGTCACGCCTAACCATTCAGTTAGCCACAGACTGAGAATAATGCCTAGTCCAATGGCAATTTCAATCATGACGCGCCCTCATTAAAGTTCTAACCGCAAAGGGTACAGAGACAGGTTCTGGATGTCCGAAGGCGAAAGTCACCGGTCCTGGAAGCTCAAAATACATTGCTGTTCGATACATCGCGTAGACATGCTTTTCTTAAATAATTGATAGTCACTAGTCCATTTAGCCCAGTTTAACCCGGTAATTTCTTAGTTCGTCCAAGATCTCAAAGCCGCTGCCAACGATATTGCCAATGCCAAAGATCAAGGTGTTGCCTGGTTGGGCCAACAGCTTGCTGGCAAACAGTGCCGGATCTTCAGATTCGGAGAAGAGTTCGACCTTCCCTGATACCCGGGAAAAATAGGGTTCCTTAAAGCGGTCCAGATGGTCACCCCTAACAAAAAGAGTATTGGGATGAATATCCCTAAGGATCAGTTCCAGGAGTTGGGCGGTTCGATTCAAGCGATCAGAGCGGGTGTTCAGAAAGGTGCAGACCCGGTCATACTCAAGACTGGGGTGATCTTTGATCATATTCCAGATGGATCGGGTGGACTGGGGATCATTGGCGGCAAAGGCATTGACCAGTGAGAAATGGCGGCCACCAGATTCAAGTTCCCAGACGCGCAGAGCCCCAGGGTCTGGTTGGGCTTTACGCATTCCGTTAAGCGCTTGATCCCTGGAAACTCCCAGGGATTCGCAAACTGCCAGGGATAGGGCAACATTCTCTGGGTGTTCGATATGATTGAAACCCAGCAGGTCTGCATGGGTGACTGCCTGATCTGTAACAGCTTCAACCCGGGTCTCCCGTTTTTCAGCAACTGCTTGAAATATTGCTAATTCACCCTGCTCGGCAGTAAAAAGATTGCCTTTAAAGGGGATGGTATTTGATAGGGACCGGGCGATATCCCGGAGACGGTAGCCCATTTCTTCAACATGGTCCAGACGGACATTGGTAATGACACTGTGGGTGGATTTCAGCATAAGCTGTTCGGTCACCCATTGGTACTGGGGTTGAACGGCCATACACTCAAGCACCACGGCCTGTGGTCTGAATTGTCCGAAATAGCGTAAGAATCTGACCTGTTCGCCAATACTGGGATTTTGCAAACGGTGGATCTTGCGATCCTGGCCCTGGAGATCCAGGATCCGGGGATCCGAGCCGGTGGTCTTCCCCAAAACCGAAAATCCGGCCTCTCTAAGACCGGCGCAGATCAGTCGGGTAACACTGGATTTTCCACGGGTGCCGTTAACATGGATCCGGATGGGGATACGTTTAAGGGCCCGCAGGTGGATCACCCACTCTCCAGTGAGAGTAGCGATCACTGTGAGGATCATGCTAAATAAAGAAAATACAACAACATCCATAAAAAGAAACTACGCTCCGAACCCCTTTGGTTCCTTAGTCTTTTGAGGGGAAAATATAGTTTGTACAGTAAGTTTAGTAATATTGAAAAGGCGGAAAAACAGGAAGTGATAAAAATGTCATTTATGTGGGGAAGTTGGGATGCCGGCCCCTGAGTGATTACGGAGTAATCGTATCGAAGGGGAGGTTTGGGTGCCGGCCCCTGAGTGATTACGGAGTAATTGTATCGAAGGGGAGGTTTGGGTTAGCGTAGATAAACCAGGCGGATGGTCTGGTTGAGATCTCCGGCCTGCAGACGGCAGAAATATACACCAGAGCTTAGGGGCTGATCAGCGGCATCCAGACCATTCCAATTCAGCTCATGCCAGCCAGCGGGTTGAGCGGTTTGGATCAGGTTACGGATCAGCTGCCCGGTGATGTCATAGACCACGATAGCAACCACTGACGGCTCTGGAAGAGCGTAGCGGATGGTGGTCTGCGGATTGAAGGGGTTGGGGTAGGCGTTCAGCAGCAGATGGGTTGCAGGTAAAAGCGTCTCCATGGCCACCACCGGTTCAAAAACATGGCTGCCAGGAGTTCCTGGTGCGCCATTGTCCGGAAAACCGGTTCCCAACGACTGGATCTGCCATTCACCGGGATCAAAACTGGCCCGACCACTACTCACAGAGCTGAGACGTTCCGCAACACTATTCTCATACCAGGCAGTTCCCGTTCCAACCAGACCAAATGCATCGATATACTCACCGGTAGCACTTCGCAACTGATACACATCGTTGCCATTCCCGTTGATACCTCCGGCAGTTTGATCGGGTTGGGCAAAGCCAGCATCCAGCATTCCGGTTGAACTATAGGCGATCACCCAGGATTCTGCTCCGGCCAGTATTGTGCCTGAGGGAATTGAGCTTGCCAGAATGGGATCGTTGCCATTGCTCCCGCGCCAGATCTGAAAACCGCTCAACTCCATATCCAGGGTGGTGGTATTGGTGATCTCGATGAATTTGGGTTGTCCCCCACTGCGATTTCCGTCCATAACCTCACTGATAATCAGGCCACCGACCGCACTCGCCAGATCATTGGGATTGATGGTCAGGACAAAACTATCATTCCCACCCACTGTGGCTGAATCGCCACCACTCACATTGGAGATCGTAAAAATAAAACTTTCCTGTTCCTCCGCCTGACTGTCATTGCTAATGAACACTTCCAGGGTCTGCAGTTCATAACTACCAGCGGGAAAGATTATCGTCGCCGGTTGGAAGCCTGCCAGGTCAGCCGCATCGCCACTGGCCAGGCTTATGGTGCACTGCGTTGCCTGATCCGGGTCAGCATTGATGATCGACAATTCAAGCGTGATCGACCCGGCGTCCTCATCAACGGCCAGACTGGTACTGGTGAAACTGACCCGCGTATGGGGAGCCAATTGGCTGGTGAAGATGGAATCGGCCCACTGGGGATGATCGATAAAGGGGTTGCGATTCCCCTGATAGCCAAAGACCACTTCGTTGCGCTGGCGTTCAAAGTCATCAACCGGATCAGAATGGTGCCACTGCAGGAGGGTTGATAATTTCCCAAAAAGAGGTTCACCGGGTGGTTCGCCAATATCTATACCGGTATAGTCGATGAGTTCCAGATCATAAACTGAATTATCAGAGTGATAGCCAGGGTCATAACGCACAACCATATAGAACATCATCCGGGCCACATCGCCTTTCACGGCAGCTCGGGGCTCCCAGCTGTCACCATCTGAATAGCATTCTGTGGCTTCTGCGTGTTGGGTACCCCCATTGTCAAAATCTTTATTGCCGCGGGATGAATTGACAGTTTCATCGGCAGGGCGCAGGTGATGACAGTCGGTGTAAGCCGTATCAATTTCAGCCGGAAATCCATGTGATTTGGACCAGACATGTTCCCGATTCCAGCGATCTCCGGTATAGGTGAGGTTTTCACCACTATTATCGGTCTTGGCTTGTGAGCGACCGGTGTATAGCAGGATGACATTATCAGCATTCTGGGGATCCTCATCGCTATCCTTCAGGATATCCCAGACATCGGTAGAAGTTGAGGTATAGGGGTATTTAATATGATCACTGACAATATCATGCAGGGCTGATTTCAGCTCGGCTCCACTGCGACCATTGGTAGTTTCATAATAATTCTGAGGGATCTGAGCCCAGGCCACAAGAGGTATCAGGATGACCAGGATGGTCAGGCATGAATTTGACAAGAGTGATGTCTTCAAGTCCACCGGCGCCTTTTTGTTGACCCCAAGACATCCAGTTTATTAGTCTTGGGATAGGCAGGATCATTCCCACGTAGGTCCAATATAAACAAAAGAAGCCGGTGGGGGTCAGCTTTTTGAGGAAGGATTGACTACCCCAGCTAGTCTTTCTGAACGGAGCAGCGCGAAGTGAAGAATCTTGCTTTAGTGGCAGGAATAACAAGCAGAGATCCTTCGTTTCTCTCAGGAAGACTAATCACGGGGGCAGCTTTGCGAGGTTGGAGATCCTTCGTTGCACTCAGGAAGACTAACCGCTCAGGAATACTAACTGCTCAGGAAGGCGGTTTTGGGTTAGGGTGGGTGATCAGAAATGGGATTATTTGAGCAGGGTAATTCTCTGCATCACAGTTTCAGACCCGTTGGATAAACGGAGCAGATAGATACCGGAAGGCAGGTGGGCGGCATTCCATTCGACTGAATACGACCCTGATTGCCCTAGCTCCTGCAATAGGGTTTCGACCAGGCGTCCGTTGATATCAAAAATTTGGAGTGACGCTGTCTGTGGCAAGCTGCTATCAAGTGAAAATGAGAGTGTTGTAACCGGGTTAAAGGGATTGGGGAAAGCGGGGCTCATAGTGATTCGATCCGGCCTTTCCAACTGAATATTTTCAATCGATACGGGGTGGTAGTTGGTGAGGGTCACATCATCGATGATGAGGTGGGCCGTTTGATTATCGTTTAGAATTCTGATCCTGACCGAGACTGACGGATCATTCACAGCCAGAGAATACCGGGTGTAGGTCTCACCCACATTGTAATTCTGGGTGGCAATGGTCTCAAAGGCGCCAGCATTGGCTGATCTTTGGATCTGAAATTCATCAGTCGGGGAACCGCTGCGCTGGTAGTAGTAAAAGGAGATGGTTCTGAGGGTGTTGACGGCCGGGGTTGTGATCTGAGCACCGAAGGTATCATCATTTAACGCAATACAGGAAGCACCGTTATAGGGCGTTCCCAGATCAAAATTACCGGCCTGGTAGAGGTTCCAGATGCCACTGGCCAACTCAAAGTCGCCTTCTTCGTAGCTATTCCCACTCCCGGTTTCAAAATCTTCTGTAAAGTGGATAACTGTACTATCAGCTCCACCAAGCGTACTTGTGGTGAGGGTCGCCCATTGAGATTCGCCATTTACATTGAATGCTGAAACTGAAAAAGTGTAGGTCGTGGAAGGCTCGAGTTGTGCCACCACAAAATCATTTACATTTGGTTCAAGAGTCATGATCAGGTCATTATCCTGATATAGGTGAAAGCCCTCTTCGTTGCTGGCATTATCAGTCCAGACCAGGGAAATTATTGAATCGGTTATGTCAATTGCAATTAGATCTGTGGGAGCTTCCGGTCCTGCCACAGCACCAGCCCAAATGATCGCGGCGTATTCGGGATGATCGATAAAGGGGTTGCGATTGTTCTGAATAGCGTAAATGGCATTATTACGATCCAACTCTTTCTGGCTCACCGGATCGGCTGTATGCCACTCCAGGAGCATATTCAGAGCCCAGTCAAGCAGCTGGGACCCGTCCACCATGTCGTTGCTGTCCCAGGAGCCATCCTCATTGTAGTAGCGGGTGGACATATAGAAGTAATTACGGGCAAAATCACCCTTATAGGCAGCGATGGGTTCAAAGACGGTTCCGGTATAGCCGGGGTAGCTGCAGGGTCCGCGCTTGCTGCCATTCAGGGAGGTCCAACTGGGGTTGCTTACTTCTCCGTAGGGATAGTTACCCCGCGCTCCATTGACTGCTCCATCAGTGGGGACCAGGTGAAACAGATCCGTATACATGGGATAACCGTTATTAAACCAGCTTTTGGGCCAGGAGTGTTCTCTATTATAGCAACTACCCTCACCGCTATAATTCCCGCATTGATCAACCACGAAGGTGTATTCATAAGGGGGGATCCCATCGGGGATATCAGAATACATATCCCAAACTTTTCCATTGGCTTTGACATCAGTGGTCTGGAAGTGGGTCCAAAGGGCTGCATAACTCTGCTCCTGATGACCATCAATGATATCATGGAGGGCCTGCTGCAGGGCTGTACCGTTCAGACCCGACGCCGGGTTATAATAACCATCCGGGATCTGAGCCCAAAGGCTGGTCAAAGTAACAAGGAGAATTGGTAAAATATATTTCATGGCGCATCCTATTATTTGGATGGCCAAGGTAATCGTGGGGAGGCGGTTTGGAAGGGGGATTTGTTGGGATTAGCGATCATTCAAATCAGCGCCTGACTGAAGTTAGGTGAGCATGAGACTTGCTGAAAAAATAAATTCAGCGCCGATCATCGGAGCAGGGTCACGCGCTGGATCCGGACATTGCTACCAGATGATAATCGCACGAAATAAATGCCGGATGAAAGCTTCCCAGCAGCCCATTTAATGCTGTAGGTCCCCGGTTCAATTATCCCCGCCTGCAGGGTTTCAACCAGACCTCCGTTCACATCAAACACCTGTAAAGATATTGCCCCGCCTTGGACGGGATCTTCGATACGCAAGGTCTCTGCCCTTAGGGTAAACGAAATAGTCGTTTCCGGATTGAATGGATTGGGATAAGCCGGGTACAGGGTCAAGATTTGCGGCTTCAGATCCTGCTCAGTCGCTTTGACTGTGATGCTGATCTCAGCATGTTTGGTCAGCTTCCCACGGTAATCCATGTCTGAGAGTTGATAGATGTAGGTCTGCCCCACCGCAACATCCTGATCGGTATAACTATATTTATTGCGTTCGGTAGTGGAGCCATGACCCAGTAAAGCGGCATGTGTAGCAAAAGAAGCCAACTCCTGACTACTGTCTGCTGAATTCCGGCTCCTGGAAATAATAAATCCCTGATTTTCGATCTCGGATTCAGTGGTCCACCTCAGGACAACCTGCCCTTTGGCGGAGGTGGCCGTCCAGCTGGAGAGTTCTACGGGGAGGGACTGATCGCCCGCATCATTCTCACTGCCCCAGGTTTGAGGCAGATCAGCTACCCAGGTAAAATCGGAGTATTGGGTTCCGGACCCAGTTAATTGTAATGACTGGGTACTGGCGGTACTGGTACCACTTTCAGCAACCCCCATATCAATGGATGTGATGCCATTGGCTACGCCATCCGTGGCAGCGAACACGCCCTCATAGCTCAGGAATTGACCTGCGATGAGCGTAGCGTTGTAACTGAGTGCAAGACCATCGGGGGCTCCGTTCTGGATTCCGGAGATCATTTTATAGAAAAGCGTAAATCCGCTGGAGCTTGAGCCTTCCGAAAAGGTGTTTAAAGCGTGGGTACTGAGGCTGGCGCCACCACTCCCGTTATAGATCGTGATCAAAAAATCTGACAGGTTATAGTCCGACACATTTTCAATAATGACCTCAACGCCCTCATTCGTATCGGTTGATACATTATCATAGTGGATCTCATTGATCCAGGCGTTTTGGCCTGAAGCAATTGAAACGAGCCCTAATATGATCATTAAATGATGGCAGCATATGGATGCTATTTTTTGATTACACATCTATCTCCTCCTAATTTTAATTGGATTACAGACACAACACAGATTGAAAAATCGGTGGCTTTCATTCACTTGTGGATCTGGGTTTAGGGGGATTGGTTTGCGACCTCTAAGGGTTGGCGTAAACTCGGAATTTATTGAGGAGAATGCAAGGGTTGATTTTATTGAATTGGGGTGCAAATTGGCGCAAGAACACCTGACTGAAGTCAGGTGGTAATGAGAGGTGGTACGTTAATAGCAGGCAGGATCGTCTTGCAGAGGACGCCGCGACAAGTGGGCAAAACCACCCTAATCACCGATCTCCTCCTGAAGTCGCGGAATGATGTGCTTAGTCTCAATGGAGATGATTCAGACGTGCGCTCACTTCTGAGCGATAGCAATATTGCTTCTCTCACCAGACTCATTGGGGACAAAAGGATCTTATTTATCGACGAAGCTCAGAGAATCCCCGATATTGGTTTGGCCATCAAAATTTGTGTAGATCGGATTAAAGATGTACAGGTAATTGCCACCGGGTCTTCATCATTCGAGTTATTACAAACCATTCTCTCAGGAATACTAATCACGGGGGCAACTTTTTGAGGAAGGATTGACTACCCCAGCTAGTCTTTCTGAACGGAGCAGAGCGAAGTGAAGAATCTTGCTTTCAGGGCAGGAATAACGAGCAGAGATCCTTCGTTTCTCTCAGGAAGACTAATCACGGGGCCGCTTTGCGAGGTTGGAGATCCTTCGTTTCACTCAGGAAGACTAACCACTCAGGGTTCCAGCAGGTTCGGGGCTGGGAAATCTTAGGTGTGATCCCCTACTTAAAGGTGACCTGGGTGGTTATTTCGATTTTGGCCCGGGAGTAATCCTGGCTGTCCTTGATCTTCCGTTTATACAGACGGTAGGTGGGAGCAATTGTTAAGGCACCCCTGTCAGATTTGTGCAAGGTGTAGGTATAGGACAGCCACAGATAGCTGAAATCCGTGGCCAGCGCATCGCTGACATCAGGTGTGGTCTGAGCCACATCATACCAGGCCGTCAATACACCGGGACCCAATTTACCCACCAGTTTGATGCGCCCGATCCAACCCCTATAAGCCTCAAGCCCCAACAGGGTATCTGAAACCGTCTGATTGGTTAATCCGGCATAGGCAGTCAGTCCAAATCCAGCGACCTTGGGTAATCCAAAGGTGGCGCCGTAGGTCAGGGGTGCGGCATTACCGGAATCGGCAAAGGTCATCAAAAATTCCGGGGTCAGTTTAAGACCGGCCAGCGACACAGGGTAGGAAGCGATGAGGGTGTATTGATCCCTGGTGGTCACATCCAGACTATCCACTATATCATTAATAGAGCTACCAGCATTGTTATCGACCAGGAGCTTGAGGTCCAGTTGATTCCCAGCCAGCCGATAATTAAGATTAAACCCGTGGGCGGCACTGTTATTATAGATCAACCAGGGGATATCCACCATGACGGTGGGGTAAAAATGGAGGTCCTTCAGCGGGTTGTGGATCACTGGGATCAAACCCATTGACCAGCCGAACTTTTTGCCCTGGCGGCCAAAGTAGAGCTCCATAAAATCTACGGATCCACGACCGGCACTGCTCATACTGATGCTACTGGGCGGATCACCGGTACCAAATTTTCCGACCCAGTAGGCGGCTCCATTGTGACCCAGGCGGGTCGTAAAAAAATAGCCGTTACCAATATCGGCAGACAACAGCAAACGGGCTCGATACAGATAATAGATATCACTGGTGATGTTTCCGTAAGCCCCATTGTCCCTGACATCCAGACGGGGTCTGACCCTGGCATCACCGGTGATGGTGATGTCGGCCAATACGCCAGTGACAACGATCATGAGCATAATGAGCCAGGTGTAGGTTTTACGCATATTTCCTCCGCTTCAAGTTAAATATTCGGGCCAGGATAAATTGGCCTGGTTTGTCAAATTTGTGGTTGCTTGCTGCAATAAATTCACGAACAATCTAAGGCAATGGTTGTGCCATAAAGAGGTGAAATTTGGGGAGTGTTTGGTTGAGGTCTTTTGACAGGGTTTTTGTTGTGCTCTAAACACCCGGCCCCTCGGTACGTTTCTCGTTGCGCTCGAAACACTCGGGGACCTGACATAGGTTTGGTTAAAGTGATTTTTGGTGGATGATGGTAATTTGGTCAGCGAGGGGTTCCGGAGTTTATTGAAGGATGATTGCGGAGCGATCGTATCGAGGTGGCCAAATTATTAGTAGTGGTATCGGCAGGACAGAATGCGGATATACTTTGGCTTTACTTCATAGACCAGGCGATGTTCCTGGTTGATTCGTCTGGACCAGGCACCTGAGAGCTCATATTTAAGCGGTTCAGGTTTGCCAATCCCGGAGGCTGGTGTTTTTGCAGATATTTGAATAAGTTCTAAAATCTTTAGGGCTAAACGTTGCTCATGCTTGACCCAAAAAGAGAGATCTTCAAGTGCATTTGGGTCAACCACAATTTTTCTCAAAGGTCAAGTTGCTCCAAAGCCTCTTCAAAACTCACGGCATCTGTTTCAGAGCGTCGCTTGGCATCCAAAAGTCGCCTGGCATTTTCTGGGCTACGTAACAAGTAGGCGGTTTCCACCAGGGAATTGTAATCCTGTTCATCCAGCATGATAACGCTGGGACCCCTACGATTCGAGATCCTGATGACTTCATGATCATTGACCGCCTCTTCGATGACGCTTTTCAGATTTTGTCTCGACTCGGTGTATGAATATTCTCTCACAATTACTCCTGTACATGGTTCCCGTACAGTATAATTGTGAAAGATCTGGATTGCTATGAAAATGAGAGGTTATTTTGATGGTAAGTTTCTCCCTCAATACACTCCTCCCCTCGGTACGTTTCTCGTTGCACTCGAAACACCCGGGGACCTGGCATGGTCTTGATGATCGGGGGGTGGTGAAATGACAAAAGCACCCAGAAGGGTGCTTTTGTTGAGTTATTGGACTGGGTGAACTTTAGCTGTTTTTATTTTTCTTTTGATTTTCATCCCAGATTAACACTACCGGGCTGGCGACAAAGATGGAGGAATAAGTCCCGACGATCAGACCGACAGTCAGGGCGAAAGCGAAGGGCTTGATCACTTCCCCACCAAAAAAGAGCAGGATCATGACCACGGTGAGGGTGGTCAGGGAGGTGATCACGGTTCGATTCAGGGTCTGATTCAAACTCAGATTCAGGACGGACTCAAAGGCATCATGCCGTTTGGTCTTGGCATTCTCCCGGACCCGGTCAAAAACGACGATGGTGTCATTCAGGGAGTAACCGACAATAAAGAGGAAAGCAGCCAGGACCGAGAGGGATATCTCCAGATTCAGCAGGGAAAAAAGTCCCAGGGTGATCAACACATCATGACACAATGCCACCAGGGCTCCAACAGCATACATGAACTGGAAGCGGATGGAGATGTAGATCACGATGCCGATCATGGCGATGAGCACTGCCGAGATCATATCCCAACGGAGTTCCTTACCAATTTTGGGACCGACTGATTCCAGACGGCGAATCTCATACCCGGATTCACCATGGATCTCAGCCAGAGCTTCACGGATGGTATTCACCTGTTCTTCACTCCGGGTAGCGGTCTTCACGTGGATCAGATATTCCTCAGGATTACCAAATTCACGTATCGCCGCATCACCATAATCAATTCTGGCCAGGGCAGTTCGCACGTCTTCTACATTGGTGGGTTCATTAAAGAGGACCTGAACTTCCGTTCCACCCTCGAAATCAATACTATAATGAGGACCACCATGGAACACCAGACTTACCAGGCCAGCCAGGATCACCACGGAGGACAGAATCCCGGCGAGCTTCCTTTTACCCAGAAAGTCAATATTTATATTTTTGATCAATTCAAACATTTCAAAATCCTCAGATACTCAACTTGGTCATGGTCTTACGCTCGGTCATGACCATGAAAATAGTTCGGGTGATAAATATAGCTGTGATCATGGAGGTCAGAATACCCCAGAACAGAGTGGTCGCAAACCCCTTAATGGTTCCGCTTCCAAATTGCCATAGCACACCGGCGGCTAAGATGGTTGTCAGATTTGCATCGACAATGGTGGTCAAGGCCCGGCCAAAGCCATCATCAATGGATTTTTTAACGGTCTTGGCATTGCGCAGCTCTTCACGAATTCTCTCAAAGATCAGCACGTTGGCATCCACGGCCATACCCACGGTCAGGATCAGTCCGGCGATACCGGGCAGCGTCAGGGTGGCATTCAGAGTGGAAAGCACGGCCAGGGTAAAGGCCAGGTTGAGGAACAGGGCCAGATCAGCGATGAGACCAGCGCCCTTGTAGTAGATCGCCATAAAAACAATGACCAGCAGAAAACCAACCACCATGGCTTTGGTAGCCGAAGCGACTGAATCCGCTCCCAGGGAAGCACCAATGGTCCGTTCCTCTTCAATGATCATGGGAGCAGGTAATGCTCCGGCACGCAGCACAACGGCCAGTTTCTTGGCATCCTGAAGATCATTCATCCCTTCGATCTGGGTGCGGCCATCGGAGATCTTATCCCGGATGACACCCGCCATGTGCACTTGGCCATCCATAACAATGGCGATTCGTTTGCCCACATTACCAGCGGTAATCTTGGACCATTCCCGGGAGCCTTCATCATTCATGGAAAGATGCACCACAAATTCCGCCCCGGAGAAGCCACCCAGAGATTCACGGGCATCGGTGACCACATCTCCTGTAAGTTCGGCAGTGCTCTTCATGAGGTAAAGTGCGCGATGCAGTTTGCCATCTCCTGTAATATCACGGGATGAGACCCCCCAGGCCAGGCGACTATCCATGGGGATAGCTGAGGCGATGGTGGGTTTCTTTAATTTTCGTTTGATGGAGCGAACATTCTCGTCCGGGACCCAGATGGTGTTGCTGCCAACATTGATCAGGGATGAGAAGGGGCGATTGATATCCCCGGTTCCGGTAATACTTAAACTATCTCCATCATCACCGGAGAGGATATCAGTCAGACTGGGGACCACTTCTTCAGCACTGGTATCTGCTGCGGTGACTTCAAGCGTATCGGCCGATTCTTCAGCGCCCATATCAGCGGCCCAGGCTTTATCGATATTCCGGATCACCTCATCGAGCAGCTGAGCATCCTCCTGGATCAGGACGAACTCCAGGAGCGCGGTGGCCTGGATCAGTTCACGGGCCTGCGCCTCATTACTGATACCGGCCAGTTCAACAATAATTCTCCAGGCGCCCTGACGTTGGATGGTGGGTTCGGAAACACCAAACTCATCCACGCGGTTACGGATGATCTCTTCGGCGCGATCCACAGCATCCTTGGCATCCGATTCCAGGGCATCCATGACGTCTGCATTGGGACCTTTTTCATAGATGGGAAAATAGCGAGCGAGACGAATATTCGCGGCTTCGACATTGGCACTAAAGGTTTGGAAGAAATCCGTTTCATTTTCTTGAGCTTCCGCCAGGCTGTTGGTGATGAGTTCATCGATCTCAATATCGCCCCCTTCAACGCGGGTTTTGATCAGTTCTTCCAGATCTACTTCAAGGACGACATGCATACCGCCCTGCAGATCCAGACCCTGATGAATGATATTGCGCCGGATCTTCTCCAGTTCACCACTTTCCAGCAGTGCTTCTTTTTGGGTCTCACTCATCGTGTAATAGCTAATGGTGTCTTTTAGCATGTAGGCGGCACTTCCAATGAGGAGGACAACCAGGAAGACACGCATTCGCAAGGTTCCAGACATAAGGATCGATCCTTTTACTTATACTTCTGTTCAAATTCCTGATCATTCAAGACCGGAAAAAATTCTAATCCACCCGGCATGGCCCACCTACCATGGACTGTGCCAGGCTGCCCGCATACGAGCAAAAAAGCGCGCCAATATAAAGGTGGGGCTATGTTCTCCAAAGTTTTATTCATGTTGGCGGGTTGGGATTGTGTCTTTGCGAGGGAGGCGATGGTTTTGGGTGGGTGGTCACCGGGTTGAAACCCGGTGGTAATGATAGATGCCAGAAAAAGGGTAGCTGGTTGGGGGGTATGGATGCCGGCCCCTGAGTGATTACGGAGTAATCGTATCGAAGGGGTTTGGGTAGATCAGTCACCGGGTTGAAACCCGGTGGTAACGATAGATGCCAGAAAAAGGTTAGCTGGTTTGGAGGTTTGGGGGTGGTTTTGTATGGCTCTCGCAGAGCGCAGAGGTTTTTTTGGAGGGGTATAGGGCTAAGTCTTTGCGAGCCCGGAGGACGCGGCAATCCTTCTTTCGCAGCCCACAACCCCCTGCCACCAAAGACAGATCACCGCACTCGTCACCTGTCACTTGCTCGCCACCCGTCACCTGTCACTCGCTCGCCACCTGACAATTTTACTTGCATATTCTAAGGTCACACATTAGTATTTGCATGTTATGCTCGCACGTCATGCACAATCCCATTTGCTTACACTACTTACTCATTTCCCGTGTGTTGCTATTACTGGTGTCCGACAATGCGGCAAAACAACGCTCCTGGCAACTTTTCCCAAGACCTGGCAGCGTTTTGACATGGAACATAGTGCGGATCGTCAACAGGTACTGGATGATCCCGACCTTTTTGTGCGACTTCATCCAGACCAGATCATCATTGATGAGGCTCAATTAGTACCAGAGCTCTTGCCAGCCCTGAGAGTTGCCATTGATGGTGATCGAGCTCAGAAGGGACGTTATATTCTTTCAGGCTCCAGCTCTCCCGATCTGATCAAACAAATTTCAGAAACGCTGGCCGGACGCGTTGCCTATATGGAACTTGGTCCCCTAAGTCTAGCTGAGGCCTGGAAATTGGATCCAGCCCCAATCTACAACCTGATCACATCACGACCCACTCCCCTGGAATTACTGAGCAGTATTAAGCCACGAATCACTATCCGCCAGGTATGGCAATACTGGTTTTCCGGCGGCTATCCAGAGCCCTGGTTGAATTCTGAACCTGACTTTGCCCGTTTATGGCAACACAATTATATTGACACTTTTCTCATGCGCGACATCAGTAGTCTGTTTCCAAATATGAATCGAGATCGCTACCGCCAGCTTATTCTGCTACTTGCGCAGGCAACCGGGACCATCCTGAACAAAGCCGAATTTGCCCGGGTTTTGGGAGTCAGCGAGCCGACGATCCATGATTGGCTGCAGATCGCCCATGGTACTTTCATCTGGCGTCATATTCCAGCCTGGGATCGTTCAACGCAGAAACAGCTGGTGAAACATCCCAAGGGGATTTTACGCGATAGTGGTCTGCTGCACCGTTTTCTACATATTGGAAGCATAGACCTGCTGGCTAGCAACCCAGTCGCCGGTCGCTCCTGGGAGGGGATGATCATTGAAACCCTGCTCCGTGGTTTTGCCGACATGGGTCAGGTAGTCCAACCGTACCATTATAGAACCCGGGGAGGGGCCGAAGTCGATCTTATTCTGGAAAGTGAATTTGGATTATTGCCAATCGAAATCAAACTTAGCTCAATTCCTGGAAAACAGAAGCTGCGGGCTCTGGCTGAATTTATAAAGCAGCATCGCTGCCCCCTGGGACTGGTGATCACCGGTGATAGCCAGGTAAGACAGTTAACAGACGAGATAATAGCCATACCCGCCACAGCTCTCTAAGGGATGTTGGGTGGTTGGGATGTTTGGCGCAGAGGTTTTTTTGGAGGGTTTTGGGTGGGTGGTTGGGGGGTATGGATGCCGGCCCCTGAGTGATTACGGAGTAATCGTATCGAAGGGGTTTGGGTAGATCAGTCACCGGGTTGAAACCCGGTGGTAACGATAGTTGCCATGAGGGGAATTCTTGGGGAATCTATATCGCAGGCAGGGTGATCAGCTTGGGCCCTTGGGAAGGGTTTGTGGTTAGTAGTTTTGTATGCCTCTCGCAGCGCAGAGGTTTTTTGTGGAGGGTATAGGGCTAAACTAGTCTTTGCGAGCCCGGAGGGCGTGGCAATCTCTAGTACTGGGGTTTTTTATCTCTCGCAGAGTTCGCAGAGAGCGCAGAGAGTTTCTTGTGGAGGGTATAGGGCTAAACCAGTCTTTGCGAGGGAGTGAAACGACCGCGGCAATCTGCTTTTGCTGAGGACAAGGCCTTGCCAACAAAAACAGATCGCCGCACTCATTCCATTCGTTCGCGAAGACACATTAACCCGCCACCCACCTATCACTCGCCACCTGTCACTCGTCACTTACCACCCGTCACCCATCACCCGCCACTCGTCACTTGTCACTCGTCACCTGTCACTTGCCCCCCGTCACTTGTCACTTGTCACTCGTCACCTGTCACTCGCTCGCCCCCCGTCACTTTCGACGTCTTTACTGCCCGGTCAAACTGAGGTATTGGATATTTTTTATGGAAGACCGGATGATTTCAGATGAGTTTCTGCGTATCAGGTATTTTTGTTTCATTGCAAGCCAATGGTACTATATTCCGTACATGTACTTTAATAAGGAGAATACCATGAATACCATATCCTATACTGCGGTTAGGAGCAATCTGTCGAAAACAATGGAAAAGGTTTGTAATGATCATACCCCCATCATTATCACACGAAAATCAGAGCACCCGGTGATCATGATTTCCCTGGAAGACTATGAGTCTCTGGAAGAAACTGCCTACCTCCTTAGAAGTCCCAACAATGCTCGGCGCCTGCTTGATTCTGTGGCTGAAGTGGCCGCAAATGAAACCCTTGAGCGGGAGATTAAGGATTGAAGCTGCTCTTCTCAGAACATGCCTGGGAAGACTATCTCTACTGGCAAAAAACCAATAAGAAAACCCATAAGCGGATCAATTTACTCATCCGCGAAATTCAACGAACGCCCTACGAGGGTATTGGTAAACCTGAACCACTCAGACATAGCCTGGCAGGTTATTGGTCCAGACGCATAACAGGTGAACATCGGATCGTCTATAAAATTGAAGGTGAGGCTGTATTGATCATCCAGATTCGATATCATTATTAGGTTTGGGGTGATATCAGGCCCCTGCTTGCATTACCGGCAACGGCTTTGTGAGTCAGTGGCGATCTCATCTTTTAAGAATAGGCTTCTGCCAGATTAATTTTGCGCCAATTCATGATTCGAAGCCCACCGATCCCCTCATCAAGCTCACCGTCATAAATAAGCGTCAGGGGTGAACCGGGGTTTTGGGTGATTTCCTGCCATTTTCTGAGATTCTTGGTGAGTGTGTTTTTGTAGGTTGCTGTCGATTTTATCTCAAAAGCGGCCTGTTTTTCCCCTGAACCCAGCAAAATATCGATCTCCATACCTGACCGGGAGCGCCAAAAGCTGATTGACTCCCTGAACCCGTTGTGGTAGAGTTGTTTTTTGAATTCTCCCAGCACCAGATTTTCAAATAATTGTCCATATTGGTAATGTAATCTAATATCTTCAATTTGGTGAAGCCCGAGCAAATAGCTCAACAAGCCCGTGTCATAAAAATACAGTTTCGGTGTTTTAATAATACGCTTATTATAATTTTCATGATACGGATAAAGACGATAGATGATGAAAGAAAGTTCCAGTATATCCAGCCAACTTTGGATGGTCTTATAATCTATTCCGGTTTCATTGGCCAGGTTTGTACTATTGATCAACTGTCCGGCTCTCCCGGCACAGAGTCTTAAGAAGGTATTAAATTTTTGCCAATTGCGATTGAGGATGAGCGCTTGAACATCACGCTCGATATAGGTTTGAATATACCAGCTTAACCAGTCGTGGGCAGGAACATCACCGTCATATAGGGCTGGATAGAAGCCTGAGTGGATATACTGAGCGCTTGGTTTAAGGCCGGTATGGTTTGGGTAAAGTTCACTATAACTAAGCGGTAGTAAATAGCGAATGGCCGTTCTACCGGCCAGACTTTGAGCAACACTTGACTTCAGTAGAATATTTTGCGAGCCGGTGAGAATGAACTGTCCGGGAACCTTCCGCTGATCGACTACAACCTGAATAGTAGCCAGCAGCGTTGGCAGGCGTTGGACTTCATCAATTATCCAATGTCCTTCCGGATCAGCAAGGACTCCTTTGGGGTCTATTTCCATCAGTTGGCGCCATTCCGAATCTTCGAGATTGATATACTGGTGCTGTGGAAAAGAGTGCTTTACCAGGGTTGTTTTCCCTGATTGTCTGGGACCCATAATGGTCACAACAGGCATTTTTCCGGCATCATTGATAATAATCCTGGCGAGTGTGCGGTCAATCATGTGGCATATTAGTTTTAATACTCCTATTTAGCAAGGTTTTATAGGTGCGCAGAGATGAGAAGTTAAAAGTTAAAAGTTGACGCCCCGACACGATTGTCGGGATCTTCTATTCGCAGACGCAGAGCCTTTTTTGGGAGGGTTTTGGGTGGGTGGTCACCGGGTTGAAACCCGGTGGTAATGATAGCTGCCAGAAAGAAGATTTGGGTGGCTCGCTTGGTGTAGACGCATAATTTCGAATAAGGGATAGACTAAATATATCATCCCCCACTGCCCTGCCCCACCGGGCATTGATTCCAGCGAAATAGTAGAAGAGATCAGAATTGTTTCCCAGGTCCTGATGTTGTGAATTAGCTTGCCAGCACAAAATTAAGGGAGACCCAATTGAAGCAGACCAAATACAAGATCATCCTTATTGCTGGTGCCCGGCCGAATTTCATGAAGATCGCACCGCTCATGCACGCCTTGAAAGATCATCCTGTCCTGGATGCCATTCTGGTCCATACGGGGCAGCACTATGATGAAAAAATGTCCCACTCATTTTTTGAGCAACTCAATATTCCCAAGCCCCACATCAATCTGGAAGTGGGCTCTGGCAGTCATGCGGTGCAGACTGCCCGCATCATGGAGCGCTTTGAGCAGGTTTGTTTTACTGAAAAACCGGATATGGTGCTGGTGGTGGGTGATGTGAATTCCACGGCGGCCTGTAGTTTGGTGGCTTCAAAATTACACATCAAGGTCACCCATTATGAGGCGGGTCTGCGGAGTCGCGACCGGGAGATGCCGGAGGAGATCAACCGGCTGGTCACAGATGCCATCACGGATCTGTATATTACCACGTCTCAGGACGCCTCAGAGAATCTGGTCCAGGAGGGGATCCCCGTTTCAAAGGTCCACATGCTGGGGAACCTGATGATCGACAGCCTGGTAGCGCAATTAGAAAAAGCGGCTGCCATCCAGCTCAAGCTGGTTGATATTGAAGGCGAGTCGATTGACCGGAACTGGCAAGATACCGAACAAGGGTACGCGGTCATGACCTTCCACCGACCCTCAAATGTGGATGACCAAGCAGCCCTGGGAGCGCTGGTGGAGCAATGGATCAAGACTGCTGAACTGCTACCGGTGATCTTCCCCATTCATCCCCGAACTCAGAATATGCTGGAGCAATTCGGGTTGCTGGACGAGCTGCGCTCAGCACCCAATATTTATTTGACCGGTCCCCTGGCCTATCTGGAGTTCCTGAAACTGGTGAGTGAGAGTGCCTTGGTAATTACTGATTCGGGTGGCATTCAAGAAGAAACAACTTACTTAAAGATTCCTTGTTTAACTGTGCGCCCCACCACCGAGCGACCGGTAACCATTTGGGAAGGCAGCAATCAGTTGATCAAGGCTGAAGAAATCTATACTAAAGCGGTTGAATGTCTGGGGTCATCCAAAGCATCCTTCAGGATTCCCAAATACTGGGAAGGTCAGAGTGCCGGGAGGATCGTTGGGTTGTTGGAGAGTTTTGCTGATTCATCAGAATCAAATGATTAGATCTATTACAAATCTATAGGTCATAATGAGCGAGCAAGGTCTGGTAATAATCCTCCAGGTCTTGCAAGTGCACTTCGAGAATCCTTTTTAGAATATCAAGATCGATATTTTTATATTCGTGTACAGCAATATTACGAAAACCAGTCATTGCTCTCATTTTAACACCAAGTTCAGGGGTGATTATCTGGCTGGTGGCCAAAATGCCGAAATGCTGGGATAGATTTTGGGGCAATCCCAGACCCTCATCGGCAATAATATGAGCGGCTAGATCAATACAGGCCTGAACTGCGCGCTGAAGATTTAGCCTGAATAATTCATAGCCACTAAGTCACGAAGGCACGAAGGCACAAAGTTTTAAACTTTACCTCTCGCAGAGCTTCAACATCATCTTTGCGCCCTCGGCAGTCTTTGCGGTTATTTGGTTTGGAAGTTGGAATGATTGATGAGTAGGAATTTCCATATTGGGATGACTGGTACGACTCGCTTATCCAGGGACAGCTCCTTTTCTTCGTCATGACTTATGATCAATAAATGAGTGGCTTTTAACTCATCATTAACTTTTTTTAATGCCTGCAATTCTCTTTTTTGTGTATCCGGATCTGATATATCATAGCAAACCTGAATTAGCAGATCCTTTTCAGGGAGATAGAAGTCCACCTCCTGGTTCCTTTTAAAGTAGTAGATCGACTCATTGCTTCTCGCCAAGTGCAAATATACCAGATTTTCCAAAAGTTTGCTGTCTTGATTGTGAATAAAGAGGGATAGCAGACCATTATCCACAAAGTAGTACTTCTTGATCGTTTCTCTTGCTACAAATTTGTTGACATAGTTTAGCACTGGAAACAGCAGATAGGAGTCATTTAGAAATCGCATGTATTCCAGAACCGTTGCTGTCCCAACTGGATATCCAATTGCCTTGATGATATTCTTGATACGGGTGGCAGACGTTTCGTTATTAACACTTTCGGCCATCTTTTTTACCAGGAGGTGTAAAGCCTTGTCATTTTTTATTTTATTTCTGATGACAATATCACTGTAAAATAGTTTTTGAAAAAGGGTTGATAGATACCCCCGTTTATCAGAATATTTCAACAACTCAGGAAACCCGCCGTATTTAAAATATTCATTAAACAGCTGTTTAACGCTTGCCTTATGCGGCCCAACCAGGGTTGTTTGATCCACCTCAATTTTATGGAATCTTAAATATTCGACAAAGGATAGGGGCAGATTTTCAGTAATTAAAAATCTACCGCCCAGTGTGGTTGCCATCTCCTTGCTCAGCATGGTTGCATTGCTGCCGGTAATAAATACTTGATAGTGTGTATCCACCAATCGACGGGCAAATTTATGCCAATGATCAATGTTTTGAATTTCATCAAGAAAAAAAACGGGTTTTTCAGTAAACAATTCAAAATAGCCATCCAGGATGAGTTGAAAATCTCCCGACCTGAACTCAAGCAGCCGATCATCTTCAAAATTGATGAATATTATCCGTTTTGCATTTTCTTTTGAAGATAAATGGTCCTGAATAAACTGATAAAGTAAATAAGTCTTCCCTGAACGACGGGGGCCGACAATCACGTGGTTTGCTTGCGGTTCCAGAACCAGCTCTCTTTGGTAAAGTTCAAGATTTAATATCATCTCTTGATTGGAAAGAATAATATCCTGAATCACTTTTTTCAATATTGCCATGGCGCATCGCTCTTTTGTTCTATTTGCAGAACAATATTACACTATTTCATAGCTGTCTGCAAAACATTTCTTTCATGTTTGAGTTTTTGAGTTTTGTAAGTTCGGGAGCTGGCGATTGCTGTGAAGTCCTCGGGGGAGGTGCCCGAAGGGCGGAGGGGGTCTGGAGGTTGGGAGGTTGGGAGGTTGGGAGCTTATATCAGATCCCTATTAAAAAGGCCAATCCTGATGGGCAAGTTTCTGCATGAGACAAGGCAATGCCTTGTCTTTACTCCTGGGTGGGTGGTCCCGGTCGACTTTTTTCATTAAGCGCCGGGATTGGGGTTCCTGAGCCTGTCGAAGGACAGGTCAACACAGATCTTTTTTTAGCTCCAAAATCATCTTTGCGCCCTCGCCGGTCTGTGCGGTTATTGTTTTTGAGCTTAGGATCCATCTGTGGTTCCCAACTTCCAGGACTAAAAATAATGGTATCAGAAGTAGGTCTTGACGGCAAACTCATATTGGTCAATAAGCATTTTTTTGAATACCTCCAGACTATGCTGCTCATAGAAAAGCAGTAAAGCCTTTTTGTAGTCGATAGGATCAACTGATCTAAAAGAAAGCGGGCAATAACCCTGGCTTAACAAGATTGCATTTCCCATGAGCCGGGCGGTTCTTTTGTTTCCATCAGAAAACGGTTTGATATAGGAGATCAGGCAGAGAATCAACAATGTTTTCTCAAAAATATCATGTTTCCCATTCACCAGCCTGCACATCTCAATCAGAGCTTCTTTGATTTGATATTTGTTGTCCAGAGGTCGATAGTTCGTACCGGTAATGCCTACTATGGTTTCACGTATATTTGGGTCAATTCCCAAATCCTTCACCAGTAGAGTGTGAACCTCTTCAATTTTAGAAACAGTGATTTCCAAAAAATAATCTGAATTTTCAATAATATAGTCCAGAGCAATTTTATGATTCAACAGCATTTGGGCTTCTTCTTTTTTCTTCCCCCGCGCCTCCAAATGATCTTTTAAAAGTTGCTCTGTTTCCAACAGTGAGTAGGTATTGCCTTCTATTTGAGATGATTTCCAGCTCAAATCAATACCCAACCGATCTAATTCCTGTCGATATACTGTTTCGGGGAGTATGGAAACATTACGCTTGTATTTCTCTTGAAGTAATTTCAATCCTTCATGCTCCTTGCGTGTCACCAAATGGACTGATGGAAGAATCTTTGAGATCAGGTCAAGGTTAAATTGTTTATAAATTTTTCGTTGATCTATTTCCTCCTGGAAATAATCTTCAACCTGGTAGGGGTAGAATAACCGATAACCCGGATGAACTGTGTATTTTGTAGCCCTGCCAACCCCAATTATGTTTAAAAACCCCATGGTAACACATTTGGAGAGTCTTCTTTTGATAGTAAGCAACTCAACATCTAAATTCAGGCCAGCATGAATCTCAGAAGAAGACACATTGGGATTGTTTAGCACGTAGTTTATTATCTTTTTATTTGTTTTGTCAATTTCCATAATTAATCCGTTTATTTTCGTATCAATATACAGCTGGTTACATATCACACAACTGATTATATGATACGATGCTATGCTAATAATGATACGATCTTTCTTTGAGTTCCGCTATAAGATATCGATCCAGTCTTCGCCTCGTTCCACTCAGCTACGCCCGGCGGGCACCGACTAACGATTTTTGATTTGAGATGGATTCGGGTTCCAGTCAAAAGGTGAATCGCTTTGGCCCTTGGGAAGGGTTGGGAGGTTGGGGGGTTTGGATGTTGCGTCTTTGCGAGGAACGAAGTGACGCGGCAATCTCCAGTACCGGGGTTTCTTTTTCCTCTCGCAGAGTTCGCAAAGACGCAGAGGTTTTTTTGGAGGCACGTTTGGAGGTTGGGCGGGGTGAGTTAAAAGTTAGAAGTTGTTGAAAGTCAGAAGTCGATGGGCACGGCAATCTCTAGTACTGGGGAGTTCTTGTAGCTCGCCAGGTATCGATTAACGAATGTCGAATGAAGAAGTTTTTTACTATAGAAACCCCCTACATGACAATCAACTCTGCCAACAACCATCATCGCAGGCAGGGTGATCAGCTTGGGCCCTTGGGAAGGGTTGGATTGGAGTTCCAGGATGAGCTACGGTTAAGGAACCCCTGTTTGAGGCGTAGCCGAGTTTGGGTGACGCGTAACTCATCCTGTGAACGACACCAACGCTTTCCTCAGGCACGCTGTTAAAGAAGAATTTTTGGTACTTTTGTTTCTCTACAAAAGTACAAGACCATTGGGTTTGGGAGGGTTGGGA
>JAJRSW010000017.1 GCA_024278595.1 Fidelibacterota bacterium
CATCGAAGTATAGCTAGTGTTCAGTCAAGTCTGGAATTTGGGGTAAGTCGCAGGAATTTTAGTTGGTATCAAGGCGAATAATTTCATCATAGCACTCGCTATGGTGGGATTATTCGCCTTGATAGCGACTAAAAGAGCAAGACTTGGCCCCGAAAGTCTAGGCTTGACTGGACACTAAGGTAAATATTCTAGGTAAAGATAAGCGGAAAAAGAGGCAGCAACCAGATGCTGGTTTGAGGTGGCAGGACGCTATTTACAGCGACCCTGGAAGACACAGATTACGATAATTCTTAAGAATATTGGCTATTCTCAGATAGACAAAAAACCACGGAGTTTACCCCCTCAAGACATCAGATAAATATCAGGTGCTAGTGGTAATATTCTTTCAGAAACCTGAATAATGTTTCAGAAATCTGAAACTTTCCAGACCCTGCTCTATCCCAAAACCCGACTTTAAAAAATATTTTTCATTTTTTTTAGCTACCTGGAGGAGCTTGCTCCCCATTCCGCTTGATAAACAGCTCAAACTCACTTCCTGTGGCACATGACTTGTCCTAAAAGACGTGTTCAGTTGCAATTAAATACAAACAGAATTTTAACAGATTGTCCCAGGAGGACGCCATGACTTCAAAATCAAAGACCCTAATCTCACAGGTAAGCCTTTTGTTTATCATGGGAGCACTGAGTTTGTTCATGGGCTGTGAAAACGGCCTGCTCAATTCATCTGGAACCGAAGAACCCCTGGCCAGTGGTCTTGCAGATGGTTCCCGATATAGTTTTGAGATCGCTAATGGAGCGGGGGGTGATTATTACCCGGGCAATGAGCAGTTTGGAGAGTTGAGCTACCATGGATTTGTTTACACGGCAGATGACAATCTTTCAACCTTTGGGGCTGATGTGGATGCTGGCTCCTACACCTTTGGGCGCAAGAAGATCAATGAGGGGTGGTTACCACCAGCGGAATCAGTGCGGGTTGAGGAATATATCAATTACTTCCGTCAGAATTATGAGGCGCCAACAAATGATCCTTTCGCAGTCATGATCGATGGAGCACCCTCGCCATTTCGCTCAGATAGTTTGCATTTGCTGCGGATCGGGCTCCAGAGCCGCTTATCCACGGCAGAGGATATACCCTGGAATCTGACCTTTCTGGTGGATATCTCAGGCTCAATGACCTCCCGCCTGGAGCTGGTCAAAGAGAGTCTCTACATCCTGGTGGATAATATGCGGATTGGTGATCAGATCTCTATCTGCACCTATGCCGGAAGAGTTGGAACCGTATTAATGCCCACCAGTCTCCAGGGAAATGATGCTGAGGCGATCAAGAACATCATCTCTGATCTGCAGGCTGGTGGCTCTACCGCCATGGCGTCGGGATTGCAGAATGCGTATTCGGTTAATAGCTCAGCACTACTTGGTCAAGGGGTGAACCGGGTCATTGTGTGCTCTGATGGTGATGCCAACGTGGGTGCAACATCTACCCAGTCTATTCTGGAGCTGATCTCAGATTATGTGGATCAGGGAATCACACTTTCAACCCTGGGTTTTGGACAAGGTAATTATAATGACTATCTCATGGAACAACTGGCCGACCAGGGCAATGGAAACTATTACTACATCGATACCCTTGATGAAGCCGAAAGACTGTTTACTGAAGAGCTTTCTGCCCTTATGGAAATCGTTGCTAAAGATGTCAAGATCCAGGTGGAATTCAATGCGGCAGCCGTGGAACGCTATCGACTCATCGGTTATGAGAACCGGAATATTGAGGATGAGGACTTTGAAAATGACAGTACTGATGCCGGTGAGATCGGTGCCGGTCATCGTGTGACCGCCCTCTATGAACTGGAATTAAAAAACAACAGCCCGGATCAAATTGGAACGGTTCATCTGCGCTACAAACTGCCTGATGGCGATACTGATATTGCTTTCGAGCGCTTCATTTCAAGCAGTGATCTGACAAGCAATTTTTATCAGGCCAGCGCCCGTTTCAGGTTTACAGCGGGTGTGGCAGAGTTTGCCGAGATCCTGCGGGAAAGTCCCCATGTCAATACCACCCTGAGCATGGTAGAGAATTTGGTGTCAAATTCACTGGTGGCCAGTGATGAGCGGGATGTTGAACTGCTGGAACTGATCCGCAAAGCCCAGACCTTTGAATGAACACAGGTTCACAACGGGATCCGAGAACATGAGTCGAATCATACTGACAAAACCAAAAATGGGTGACCAAAATGCTAGACATAGCAGCAGGTATATGTTGGTCTTGCTTACCAGCCTCCTGTTCACAGGCTTGTTGGCGTGCGAATCTGTCGAAGATGAGCGGTTGTTTGAAAACAGCCCCCGATCTGCTCTGCAGATCAGTTACAATGGCATCCAAACAGAACAGGGTGTTTCACTCGCTTCGTTCACATTGATCAATGATAGCACTGAAAGTATCCAGTATTTTGCCTACTCCCAAGCTCTGCCTCACTACAGTACCGAAGAATTAAGCGATTCTGGCTGGGTCTATCTTTTCTGGAATTGGTGCGGAACGGGAGCCGACTGGCACCTGCTTGATCCAGGCTCCATGATCGAATTCACCACCCCCCTGCCGGACCACGACTGTACCTGGCGAGTGGTGTTGAGTGTTGTCGATCCAGGCTATAACACTGGCTTTTCTTTGTATAGCCAGGGACTTCAATTCACTAAGCCCTAAATTTTGGTTCTGAAAAAAAGTGAATGAATTTGCACAAAAAAGGGAATTTATGAATCACAGTAATCCGATCCTGACAGTGAAGTATTGGCTGCGTACAGGCTATCGACCCCTGATTTTGCTGGTCGCTTTAGGCCTTTTGATGATAAGCAGCCTGAGAGCCCAATTGATCTCATTAAAAACCATCCCGGTGGCAGCAGGTGATCAATTTCTCCTGTTCCCCAGTCAAAACCTTGGAATAGGTGGGGTTTCCATCAGTTTATCAGACAGCCTTGCCGATCCATGGGTCAATCCCGCTTATGGAAACAAAATCAAGGGTAGACATGTGTTCATTGCCCCGGTTTACTATCGCATAGCAAACGGAATGGGCTCCGCCCGCTCCATGCCATTTTCAGTGCAGTGGAGCCAGGGAGTGTGGTTCGCTGGTGGTGGCCTGGCCATCCAGACGCTGAATACGGATGAGAATCCCACCTTCTGGCAACCAGGCGCCCGGACACTCAGCGGAAACAGTGCCGAGAACAAGTATTTTGCCGGTTTTCTGGGAAAAAGATTGACCGGCCTGAACTCAAGTATTGCCCTGGGTGTATACTGGGCTGACCTATCAGCTTTGGGTGGGGTGGATCTGCTATACAATAACAGTCAGAAGATTGTTCAGGATGGTGATATTTCAGATATCCGCATCGGGTTTGTTCGCGAAAGTCAGCAGGGAGTAAGTCAGGAGATCCTCTTTATTCGCAATGAAGTAGACCTGCTCCACGAAGTAAGCTATAGACGAGGTTGGGGAGAGGAGCAGATCGAACAGAATTTGGATCATACCGTTACCCTGGGATTACACCTGGGAATCCAGGTGCCCCTGAACAATGATGAATGGAAATACGGTGGGCTCTTCACCATGAACCATAAGAGTCATCCGAAGATCCCCAACTATGAAATCATGAACATCCCCAGAGATCCGGGGAATACCATGGCCTACAACCTTGGCGTAGGCCTTTCCAAAAGAGCTGCTCTAACAACTTTTGGTGTGGATATCATCTATGAACCAATCTGGAGTAATACCTGGGCAGAGGCTGATACATTTATGGTCAACCTGGAAGACCAGCTGATCCGCCCTGGAGATAAAACCATTGAGAATGATTTTAAGTTCTCAAACTGGATCATGCGGACGGGTCTGGGGTGGAAGAAAGACCACCAGACCTTCCAGTTGGGCTTACAAATGCGAACCATCCAGTACACCCTTGACCAGCAGGACTACCTTGCTGTAACGCAACGGCAACAACAGGAATACTGGTCGGAATGGACCACAACCTGGGGGGTTACCTTTGAGTATCCTGAATACACCATCAGGTACTCAGGCCGGACCACTACCGGAACCGGCCGGCCAGGGGTGGATACTCAGTGGATCTGGTTCGGTGGTGCTCTTGAGGCCAGTGTCGGTGGTGATTATATCATCGCACCCAGTGATGATCTGACACTTGAAGCAGCCCGGGTCATTACCCACCAAATCTCCATCGCGGTTCCTATCGGAAAATAATGGGATTGGCAGATCATTTAATTGATACATTTGTCAAAAGGCAACAATAACAGTATATTGTCAGCCTGGCCGGACTGATCTACGTTTTGCATTAACACCCGCTGATCCTCTGCACTGCTGGATTTAAACAATTCACCCATTGGGGGGCAGTATGAAAAAGCTTATTTCAACCACCGTTCTCACTGCAATTTTAATAAGTCAATTGCAGGCAGTTCCACAGATCCTCATCGACGCTATCCATGGTTGGGCAGCGCCCTTCAATAATATGTCGGAGGTAAGTGACCCGGCTGAATTGTTCCCTGATTATGACTTTGACTATCTGGTTGTCTCCGATATCATTATCGAGGAGGTCCTCAGTTCCGGTTATCTCCAATCCTATCAGGATACAGTGATCTTCAATGTGCCGGAGGGTCAGGAGGTCCTCTATTTGCGTTATGTACTCGAGGACACCAGTAATTTCCAGCAGCCCTATTTTTACATCATTAACCCCCTGGGGGAATACATGGCTACCAGTTGTTATGGTTTGGCTTATGTGGAAGAACCCATGAGTGGTGAATGGACCATCATATATTCCGCCTGGGATGAGCTTGACACCTGGTATGAAGTCGGTACGGGTCCCCACTTTTACCGATCAGAAGTGTTAGATCAATATGACCTGGTCCTGCAAATGGTAGACAACACCTTCATGTTGTTCCAGGGCCATCTGCCTGAGCTGACAGAGTATGAATACACCCAGCTCAACACCTATTTTCAAAATGGCGGAGGCTGCCTGTTGCTGCGGGAAACCGACATGACCCTGGTGGATAAACCGATCATTCATCTGACATCGAGCACAGATCTGACAGTCCAGATCTCCTTGAAGTTTCCAGGAGCTCCGACCTTTCTGGAACCGCCAGCCCAGATTACTGATCAGGATGGGTATACCCGATTGAGCTGGAACGCCAACTTGACTGCCGGAGAGGAATATGAGATACTTTATGAAGGTCGCCCTCCTGGAGGAATGAACATACTCTCGGTACAGAACCAGGGCGAAGCTGTTCAAATAGAAAATCATTCCGGGCTGAACCTGGAGTGGGTTTCCGCTATGGTGATTATGATCTATTAAACCCCTTTAATTCAGGCAAGATTTCTGAAACCCGGGTCTTAAGTCAAATGGAACTCTCCCGGTACCTGCAAACCGAGCTGGAACAGGGGGCCCTGGAAAAAGGTTTATCCCTTTCAGAGGCACAGTCATTCTTCCAGGAATACCAATGGATCGATCGCCTGATCACCAAAGCTTCGCAGAACGGAAAACCCTGTGCTATTTTCAATTTCTCCGGCGAAGATTATGATCAGTTCATTCCCTTGACCAGCTCACATGCTCTCTCTGAGCGGGTACGCATCATGTGGGTCTTTGTGGATAATGTTCCGGCCGTCATCAAGGGCAATAGCTTCTGGCCAATGGAGTCTGCGTTGGAAGGACTTTCAACTGGAACAGGAGCTGATCTGGTTTTTCATGAATATGGGGTCATTGAAGAAAATAATCCGGTGGAACGGTCGGCTCGGGAATTAAGCATGTTCAGCTTTCAGTTTCGGGATGAGTTTCTTGTGGATGAGACCAACTATCATGACAACAACATCTGGAATCCCATCTTTCACACTTTTGGCGAACATCCTGTAGCACAGCTGTTGACTGCGGGAGTGACCGAAGTCTACGGTAGCATATCCTCACCCATCGTGGTCGACCCGGCTGGTACCGGATTTGTGGTCATGGGTGGTGATGATGACACCTATTCGGATATGGGGAATGAGTTTCCGGCAGGATCCTATCCACCTGTGGCTGTGGCTGAAGCCATTGGTGATGGTTGGTTCATTGCGATCAATGATATCAATTTTCTGAATACCCATCCAGACAATGTTCAGTTTTTGCAAAACTGTTTCGAATTCCTGGCAGACTATGAAAGCAGGGTCATTCATGTACCTGGTGATGTGGCAAGTATCCAGGCTGCCATCGATAGTGCTCTGGCTGGCGATACCGTGCTGGTCGCGCCTGGTGTCTATTATGAGAATATCGACTTCTCCGGAAAAAACATCTGTGTGATGAGTGCCGCCGGTGCTGCCGAAACCACTATTTATGGAGATAGTACCATTAGCGTTGTATCATTTATCTCAGGAGAAACCACAGAGGCAATTCTGGAGGGATTTACAATTCAGGGAGGTAATGTTTACGACGGAGGAGTTCTACCTGTAGGGGGCGGCGGGATCCGGTGTATCGCTTCATCACCGAGCATTCTCAATAACGTGATCACATCAAACCATTGCGAAATGTATACGGATGGCGCCGGGATCTTCTGCAATGCTGCCAGTCCTCAAATTTTGAATAATACCATCAGCCAGAATACAGGCGCCTATTTCGGGGGTGGTATTTGTCTCAGGAATGCCTCCCATCCGGAGATCAGTGGCAATATCATTGAATCCAATGTGACCATGAGCGGTTATGGTCTGGCCCATGGGGCCGGGATCTATGTCGGTTCAGGGTGTGACCCCTTAATTGGCAATAATCTGATCCAGGACAATGTCATGGATTTTGGACATGGAGCGGGAATCTGTTATGCCGGACCTGGTTCACCCCTGCTCATTAGAAATATCATCGCAAATAATGTGGGAGCTGGCATTGCCTGTCTGGATACCAACAGCAGCCAGATTGTGAACAATACCATTGTTGGGAATACCCAGGCAGTTTACACAGATGGTTATGCCCACCCCGTTATGGTAAACAGCATTGTCTGGGAAAACAATATTGTCGTAGGTGATGATTATGGCCCCAGTGAGATCACGGTGGTCTATAGTGATATCCAGAACGGTTGGGAGGGTGTCGGAAATATTGCTGCCGATCCGCTGTTCGTTGACCCCGGGCTGATGGACTTTAACCTTGGTGAAGGATCACCCTGTGTTGACCTGGGAACTGACCTCTATATCTTTGGTCTTGATACAATTGTAGATTTAAGTATCGATGAGTATCAAGGTAATGCTCCCGATATGGGTGCCCTGGAATCACCATATAGCGTCCAGATATCAACTGACCCATTGCTCCCTGCCACGTATGAGCTGTACCAGAATTACCCCAATCCATTCAACCCCAGCACTATGATCAGTTATGCCTTGCCTGTAAGATCCGATGTCAGTCTGATAGTCTATGATTTAACGGGTCGTCATGTAATAAACCTGACAAATGAACGACAACTCAGGGGTTATTATGATGTGGTTTGGGATGGTAGAGATGGTGACGGGGTAGCGGTTAGTACCGGACTATATTTTTGTCGCATAAGCGCTGAAAACTTCAATCAGACTATTAAGATGGTCTATGTGCGGTAAGGGAAGATTTAGTAACGGTATCGAGCGAGTTTCCTAAAGTGGAAGAGGGTCATCATACTCTAGACTGGATGGGAGTTGAAGAGGGAGAAAAACCGACCTCTTCTGGAAGACGTCTGAAGAATGGGAAGGCTCTTCAGGGGAGCCTAAATGCAGGTTCCACTACTTTTAAGATAACGATCATCGGATTGCTTCAATTCTGAGGGATAGCTGGATTGAATCCACCTGGATGGTGTTAAGTCAGTATAGTTTTAATTATAATACCAATGGGAACAGAACGGATTACCTACTTGAGCATTGGCAGGAATCCCGTTGGGTGAATTGCCGTCAGGAAACGACTACTTACGACGAAAATGGTCATCTAACCCATTGGCTACAGGAAATCTGGGACGTTGAATGGGTCAACAACAACCAGACCACTTTTGCCTTTGATGAAAATGAACATGTAATCGCACAATCATTTGAATACTGGCCTGAAAGTAATTGGGCATTACGCAACGAGTTTATTCATTTTCAGGACGAGCAGAACAATGAATTCATGTTTTACGGTGGGAGCATTTCCCTGTTCTATTCTACTACCCTGACATTTATTGGATACTGATTGTGGACACTTACCACTCAACTGGTAGTTATCAAGTAACATGGAACGGTCTTAATGCGCTGGGAAACCACGTAAGTGCGGGCGTTTATCTAGTACATTTTATTGGGGGATCAAAATTTAATGATGTTATTAACCTGAATAATTCATAGCCACGAAGTCACGAAGGCACAAAGTTTTAAAAAATATATGCTTAGCAAAAATTATCCCTCACAGATGCAAATAATTCTGTTTAAAATGACCTTGTTCATAACTTTAATAATCTTCGTGGC
>JAJRSW010000018.1 GCA_024278595.1 Fidelibacterota bacterium
AGACTTTAGACTTTAGACTTACAGGGTAATTTGCATGAAAGCTGAACACATTCGCGAAGAATTTGAAGCACTGGCCGAAAGGTTGGGCTACACCATTCGCTTTGAAAAAGGTGATTTTAAGGGGGATGCTTGTCGCATTAACGCCGACCGGGTCATCATCATCAATAAATTGATTCCCATTAATCATCAAAACTATGCTTTCTCACGGATCTTTGCCTCAGAAGACTTAACCCAGGTCAGTATTTTACCGGTTCTGCGTTCCATGATCGAGGAGGTGAGTGGTACCACAAACAACCCATTCTCGGAGAAGCCTCAGGATGCTTAGACGCGAGCAACTGCTGGTCTCCCTGGCCCTGATTATCATCATTTCTATTCTGGGATTTCTGGTGAATCAATTTTTGGGCTTTGGTGAACATCCCGTCCTGGCAAATGTTGTATTTGCTACCATCGTGATCAATTTATACCTGCCCTTACGATCACGCGGCCGGAAACTCGTCCTACGCTTGATTGCACCCTCCTATTTCCAACGTAACGAACGCTTCAGAACTATTCTGGATGAACTGGAAGGTATCGATACCTACCGCGATATGTTGGATATGGTCCCCGGAACTTTAAAGTATCTGTTCGAATCAGATATTGTGGCTCTCTTTGTGCGTCGAAAAGGAATCTTTAAGGTCGAGTCCTCCACTGCACCAGTTCCTATCCTGCTGGATGGGTTGACCATTGATGGATCCCATGATCTCTTGAACAGTTTAAGGGAGACCTCCCATCATTTGATCAATGTTAAATATAGTGTTAATGATCTCAATACAGAGCAGACTGACCTGTCAGTCATGGACTATCGCAGTTTTAAACTGTTCCAGTGGGCCATTCCCCTAAAGGCAAATAATAAGCTGGCGGGTTTTGTCTTACTGGACAAAATGCCCCTCGACATGCAGGCCAGACGTTCCGGGACGCTTTATAATTATGTGGTTGATGAGTTAGCGGTGCTCCTTGAGAAACGGAAACTGTATCACCGGATCCAACTGGAGGCCCGCAAACAGGAAGTGATGAGCATGATAGCCAGTAAAATGGCCACCATGCGGAATACAACTCGCATCTTCAACCTGCTGCTGGATCAGATCAATACCATCGTTCCCTTTGACGCCTGTGGGGTTTTTCTGGCTTCCGCTGAAGGGGAGAATATTGAAAAATTTCTACTGAGAGGGTATAATACGCGCCGTTTGAACCCGCTAAAACTTAAGATCGGCAGAGGGATTGTCGGACGCTGTATTGCCACCCGCAAGCCCATCTACATCCCCGACGTAAGACGCGAAAAAGCCTATATCTCAGGCCGGTCAGATTCTCGATCTGAGCTCTGCGTCCCCATAGCTGGTGGATCAAATATCTATGGCGCCATGAATTTGGAATCAAATCGGGTCGCCGCTTTCAGCCATGATGATCTGGATTTCCTCCAGACCATTGCCACCCAGGCCGGTGTCTTGATGGAACGCTACCAATTTGAAAAAAACGTGGATGTCCGGAGCGACCTGAGTGAAGATATGGCTAAGGCTGAGATCATTCAGCGCTCTCTGCTGCCCGCAAAGGTCCCGGAACATGATGATGTTGAATTTGATATTCGATATATTCCCTGCCATCAAATAAGCGGCGACTTTTACGATGTCTCCACCAAAACGGAAGATTTTTTCTCGCTGGCAATTGGGGATGTGGTGGGCAAGGGCATATCCGGGGCATTGATCATGTCAAATTTCTACGCCGCCTATTTGAACGAAGCCCACAAGGGCTTACCGTTGACCAGCGTCATGAGCAATCTGAATCGCTATCTTACCAATGAGACAGAATTGGAAGAACAGGTGACCTTCTTCCTGGGGAAAATGGATGTGGACCAGGGCGTGATCCGCTATGTCAATGCCGGCCACCCGGCACCCCTGATCTTTCATCAGGATGGGAGTCTGGAACGGATGGAGAGTGGCGGACCCCTGCTGGGATTTGATGCCGAGTTTACCTATGAGATGGGGGAGATCTGGCTGCGATCCGGAGATATTATCCTACTCTATACCGATGGGGTTACTGAGATAATTGGTCGGACGGGTCAGGTGCTGGATGAAAGTGGTCTGATCAATGCTGTGTTAACCAATCGATCTGACCAGGTTCAGGTCATCGCCCGGGATCTTCTAAAAAAACTGGAAAAATTTAATGGAAAATCAACCTTCGATGATGACCTGACATTTATCCTGGGCCGCTATACTGGAATTCCATCAGAAACTGACAACGACCTGATCTGATAGCAGCTCCGCCGCATCCAGCTTCACTGGAGTTTTGACAAAGGCCGGGACCATAGAATTTATACCAATGTATAAGTCGCACCCGCTTCACCTGCTAGTGGCCTTTCATGCTTAAAAATGTCTTGCGTATCCTTGATTTAATGAGATTTTTGTACGCTCTAAAAAAGCAACATAATTTGAAGATATGTACTTCTCCAAAATGACCATAATACCACTTTTCACACCATGGATCTGGTGCTGAATATTTTATTACATATACGCTTAATTTTATCGAGGAGTTGAGAATGAAAGATTATTTGACCAAGGATATCCGAAACGTTGCCATTGTTGGCCACGCTTCATCAGGGAAAACGGCCCTTAGTGAGGCGATGCTGTACTCGGCGGGCGTGACCACCAGGATTGGTACTATCGCTGAAGGAAACACGAAGTCTGACTATCGTCCTGAAGAGATCGATCGACAGTGTTCAGTAGGAACAAGCCTGTTGGCCATTGAATGGCAGGACACAAAACTTAATATTCTTGATACGCCCGGATTTAGCGATTTTGTGGGTGATGCACTCAGCGCAGTACGTGTAGCAGATACAGGCCTCATAGTTGTGGATAGTACCAACGGTCCTGAGATGGGCACCGAGAATATGTGGGGCTTTTGTCAGGAGTATCATATTCCACGGACCTTTGTTATTACTGGCCTGGACAAAGAACATTCAGCTTTTCACAAAGCATTTGCTAACATTAAAGAAGCCTACGGAAATCACGTTACTGCGCTTCAACTCCCGGTAAACGAAGGTATCGGCTTCAATAAGATAGTAGATATCATTCGCCGGAAGACTCTGGTCTTCAAAGATGATAGCGGCAAATTCACCATGGAAGATCTACCTGAAGCCATCGCTGATGAGGTCGAGACCATGTACACCGAGCTGGTTGAGCAGGTTGCCGAATCTGATGAAGAACTCATGGAAAAATATTTCGATCAGGGTGAACTTTCAGAAGATGACCTGCGCCAAGGATTGCGTGAAGCCATCATCCAGAAACAGATTTTCCCGGTGTTTTGCACATCTGCCATCGGGAATATTGGTGTCTCCCGCCTGCTGGAGTTGATCCAGAAGTATTTCCCTTCACCAGCCGATATGCCAGCCGCCATCGCAGTTGATGGAACAGAGCTGCATGCTGACAATGTCAACGAAACGGCCGCCCTAATCTTTAAGACCACCAGTGAAGCCCATGTGGGTGAGTTGAGTTTTTTCCGGGTCTATGCCGGGCGGATCACGTCAGGAATGGATCTGGCAAACCCGAACCGCAGTGGCAACGAACGTCTGGGGCACGTATATGCTGTTAATGGCCATGATCGTGATGAAGTCCACGCCATAAATGCCGGTGATATCGGTGCCACGGTCAAATTGAAGATCTCTCACACTGGTGATACACTTTCCCATCCTAAGAATGCAGTCACCTTAAAACCCACAGATTTTCCTGGACCGAATATTCAGTTTGCGATCGTGGCCAAGGCCAAGGGTGAAGAAGATAAGATAAGTACCGGTCTGGCTCTGCTCCATGAGGAAGATCCAACGCTGTTGTACGATGTGGATTCTGAGCTGCATCAAACTGTCCTGTCAGGTCAGGGTGAATTACAGATCAATGTCGCTTTTAATAAGTTACAGGAACGCTTCAAAGTTCAGGTTGAGCTGGTTGAGCCGAAAATTGCTTACCGCGAAACCATCAAAGCCAAGGGTGAAGCCAGGTACCGCCATAAAAAACAGTCTGGTGGTGCCGGTCAGTTTGCCGAAGTCATGCTGCGGGTCGAGCCCTTGAAACGAGGTTCAGGCATCGTTTTTGAGGAAACGCTGGTGGGCCAGAATGTTGATCGGGTATTCGTCCCTTCGGTGGAGAAGGGGATCAAGAGCGCCTCCGAAGAAGGCTTCGTAGCTGGTTTCCCGATTGTCGATATTAAGGCAACTTTTTACGACGGTAAAATGCACCCGGTTGATTCCAAGGATATTGCCTTCCAGATCGCCGGAAAAGGTGCCTTCAGGGATGCTTGTAAAAATTCTAAACCGTGTTTACTTGAACCTGTTTTTGAAATAGAAGTACGGGTACCGGAAGATTACATGGGTGACGTAATGGGTGATCTAACCGCTAAGCGTGGTCGGATCCTCGGTATGGATGCTGATGGACACTACCAGGTTCTGAAAGCCAAGGTACCTCAGGCGCATCTGTTCAAATATGCATCAACGCTACGCTCGTTGACTCAAGGGAAAGCTTCTCACAAACAGAAATTTTCTCATTACACGGAGGTTCCCAAAGAAGAAGAAGGTAAATTGATCGCAGCCCTGGAAGCGGCTAAAGAAGACGAATAGATCGCGTGTGGGGAGTTAGATGTTAGGGGCTAAATCACTGGAGTATAATTTCGTCTCCCTGAGCGGAGTCGAAGGGTCTCCTTAATTGGTGTAGCCCCTACCACATTTAACCTGAATAATTCATAGCCACGAAGTCACGAAGGCCCAAAGTTTTAAAAAATATATGCTTAGCAAAAATTATCCCTCACAGATGCAAATAGTTCTGTTTAAAATGACCTTGTTCATAACTTTAATAATCTTCGTGGCTTAGTGTATTCGGGGCAATAATTCATGAATAATGCAGGTTAAATATAAAGATGTCCAGATCTGATAATACACCAAAACTGTGGGCGCCCTGGCGGATGGAGTATATTCGTTCCATCAAACAGGCTGGTTGCATCTTTTGCGACAAACCGGCTGTGGATGAGGATCGGGAGAATTTGCTGCTTTACCGGGGAAAGACCTGCTGTATACTCATGAATCTGTACCCTTACAATAATGGTCATCTGATGATCGCGCCTTACGAACACAGCCACCAGATGGAAGCGCTACCAGTGGAGACATTGACCGAGGTCATGCAGTTGGCCCAGGAGTGCTTCAAGATCCTGCGCCAGGAGTTCCGGGCCGAGGGCTTTAATCTGGGATTGAATGAGGGAGCCATTGCCGGTGCCGGGATAGCTGAGCATATCCATTTTCACATTGTCCCTCGCTGGGGTGGTGACACCAATTTTATGCCAGTCACCGGTCACGCCAAGGTGCTGGTTCAGGGTTTGAAGGAATCTTACGACATCTTGAAACCCCATTTCGAAAAAATCACTATTTAACGGGTTGACAGCCGCTACGACGGGGATTATCTTCGCGAGCTTTTTAGGACGATCCGGAGTAGCTCAGTGGTAGAGCGAGTGGCTGTTAACCACCAGGTCGGGAGTTCAAATCTCTCCTCCGGAGCAAACCAAAAAAGGTTCCCATGGGGAGCCTTTTTTGGTTTTGTTGAGGGTGAGTTGAGTGAACTGGCGCGTATGCGCCGGAGTTCATCCGGAATGAGTGGCCTGCTTGCCACGGCGAAGCAGTTTGCGAAGACGGGCGGCAAGTCATGTAGCAAGGTGAGGGCTGTTGTAGACCCAGTTTTTAAAAAAGATGATGGAATCTTTTCAGCAAAGGCGAAATTTGGAACAGCTCGGAGACACATTATTACCAAAGCTGATGAGTGGAAAAGTAAAAGTTAGAGTAGATTAATCACCAACAAAGAATATGACCGAAAAATCCCAAAATAAATACCGTATTAAATCACACCGGCTGCCGCATTGGGATTATGCCGGTGATGGGTATTATTTTATTACAATCGTAACCCAAAATCGTGAATGCAATTTGGGGAAAATTATTGACGGGAATATGATTTCATCCGATTTTGGGGAAATAATCAACACCCAATGGTTTGAATCATTTGAAATACGTGATGAATTAATCATGGATACCTATATCATGATGCCCAATCATTTGCACGCCATCGTAATATTGGACAAAACGCACGGCGTCGTAGAGACGCACGGCCGTGCGTCTCTACGACGACGACGACAACAACCACCACAATCCACACCACAATCCAAAACCCAACCGTTTTCCCGAAAACCAAAATCAATATCATCGTTTATCGGTGGATTCAAATCCGCAGTCAATTCAAAAATTGATGATTATATTGACGAAAACAATTTGGGCATTGCCAAATACAATCGAAATAACCATTTTTTTCAACCCAATTATCACGACCATATTATTCGCAATGAAAATGAATACATTCGTATTGCCCAATACATCATCAATAACCCCAAAGACTGGAAAAATGATACATTTAATAATAAATTCAATAATACCGTTAAGGAACCACTGAAGATATGGCATAAAGCGGGATAATATCAATGGATTCAATCTGTCCAAAATTTTCCAGAGATAAACGGATTCCTCTTGATAGCCTCTTTTCTTTCAGAAATAAAAACATGCTTTGCATTTGTCCCTTGGTCCCCGCTTTTACTTCAAGGGGAACAATCCTGCCCTTTTGCTGAATCACGTAATCAATTTCGGCATGACTGCTTCTTGACTCCCGATGCCAGTAATGGAGTTGTGGCTGTAGTAGGGGTGATTGATGATGCATCAACTGAATACCGGCTGTAATCTCAGCCAGAGCGCCCTTGTTGATTAACTGGATATGATCCTGTAATAAGTAATCACCAAGCTTCAGCCCCAGTAGTCGCTGATAGATTCCGGAATCAAGTGGCAGGACTTTAAACATTTTGGGATTAATCTGACCACCAAGTGGTAAACCTGAGGCACTCGTATGGGGAACTTTATAAGCTAATCCTGCCAGCAGGAGCAGATTTAGAGCAGGTTTAATGGTTTTAATGTCTAATTCCGGTGCGGTGCGCTGGTAGATGAATTTCCCCCCAGCCTGGATCGCAATTGAGTGCAGGATATTTTGTAATGTCGCGGTGGGTACATGTTTCCGGTATTTGGCAAAATCGGTTTGAAATGATTGTATCAGATTATCCAGCAGTTGGTTACACCTCAAATAATCACCTGAGTTTATAAACTCAACAACGACCTCAGGCATCCCTCCGATTACCTGATAAGTTTTAAAATATTCAACTGCCAAGGAATGCAAATTTGGCGGTAGTGGATTGTTAATATTAGATATTTCGATGACAGGGGGTAAGGTTGGATGAATTGCCGCTAGAAATTCTTGAAATGTCAGGGGGTACATGAACATTGACTGAATTCTCCCCACCCCAAAGGATGGAATCTCTGCCAGGGCCAACTCTAGCAGTGATCCAGCCGCTACGATATGTAGATCAGGTAATTTCTCGTAGAAATATCTCAATGAGCGGATGGCATTTGGACAGGCCTGGATTTCATCGAAGAAGACCAGTGTCTTTTGTGGAATTACCGGGACATCAAATTGTACTGCAAGGTTTTGGATAATTTTACTGACATCCATATCAGCATCAAAAAGTTGATGAATTCCCTTGTGATCCTCAAAATTTATTTCAAGGAAATGCTGAAACTTTTTACCGAGCTTTCTTACAGAATATGTTTTGCCAACTTGCCGGGCACCCCGAATGAGTAATGCTTTGCGATTTGAGCTGTTTCGCCAATGTTCCAGGTCATATGCTATATGTCGTTTTAACTCATTCATTGTGAACTCCCCAATAATATGGCAGAATATATACCCAAATCCAGAATAACAAGGCAATAATCTTGGTAGCATTCCAGAAAAACAAGGCAATAATATCTGTAATTGTCCGGAAAAACAAGGCAATATTGGAATTTGAATCATGAGGAGATATTGACTTAGGGTGCCTGAGAGGCAGCGAGCTGTCTTTTTTGGTAGAGCATTTTCCTCTACGAAAGAGGGATTGCCGCGCCCTACGGGCTCGCAAAGACAGGTTGGGTGTTCGCCCAGACAGGCACAATGCCGGGTTCGCAGGTCCTGGCGAAACCTGCTTGGTTCGTGCTACTCCTTGACAACAGATTTGGTCAACTTAGGTATTTCCCCTCCAGAACCATAATTTATCCAGACCATGTTTTTAGTGAATAACCAGAAATTGACAACTAACTTAAGCATGTACCAATTCTCCCGATAATTGGGATAAAATGAATGGGGTTAATAAATTCAAGATATGTCCGACCTCCCATATATAAGCCCAATTGATTTCCCCGGAGATCCTAAATGAGCAACACTCTCATTAGACATAATCCGATCAAATGGTCAATTATCCTCACAGTTATCATACTGGGAGTTGTTTTAATTTCATTTATGATCGGTCGCAGGATGGTAACGCGCTTCACCCCATTGATCAATGCCAGTCACGAGATCAAATATGAGACCGCCATTGCCCATCTCTGGCTTGAACAAATAATTAGTGGGGATCGGAGTATTGATATTGAAAGTATCTGGCAGCATCTGGATCTGGCCGATTGGTATGCCAGTGTCATGCTTTTCGGTGGGGAAAATACTGAAACCAAGTTCATTCCCCTGACAGATCCTGACCTGCGTTACCTGGTAGAACAATCTATTGTACGCCTCGCTGCTTTCCGCAGGGTTGCTCACGAAAGGTGGGCACTACAAGCTCTTTCAGGTTCTGGATCCGAGATCGACCAGCAGTTTGATCAGATGTTCAATGAATTCCTGGCATCTATTGAGCAGGTAGAATTGGCTCTACAACATGAGTTGAAACAACAACTCAGCCACTATCGTATTCTGCAAGGTGTGTTGATCTTCCTTGTGCTACTTGCAGGGACTGCCATTGGTTTCTTTTTCCACAAGCTTGAAGCGCGACGTCGTCATGATTTCCAACAGATTCAGGAAAAGGAAGAGGATCTGCGGACAACCTTGCTGTCTATCGGGGATGGTGTGATTGCAACTGATACTAAGGGGACCGTGACCCGGATGAACCCCATTGCGGAGGATCTCACCGGCTGGTCTCTGGAAGCTGCGTTGGGTCGTTCACTAAAGGATGTGTTTCAGATAGTAGATAGCGTCTCCGGCAATCCCCTGGAGAATCCGGTCCAACAGGTCTTATCAAGCGGAACTATTGTTGGACTGGCCAATCACACGACCCTGATAGCCAGAGATGGATCGGAACATCAGATTGCTGATTCTGCTGCTCCAATTCGAGATGGTGCCGGAAATATCTCCGGCGTGGTACTAGTTTTCCGGGATGTGAGTGAGAAAGGTAAAATGCAGTTGGCCTTGCAGGAGAGTGAATTATTAAAGAGTGCCATTATTGACAACTCTCCACTGGGTATTTCCGTCCGAAGTGCAACAGGAGCCCTTTTGTTGGGCAACAAAGCCTGGCGTGATATTTGGCAAATTTCTGAAGCGGATTTCAATGATCGGTCGAAACCACGGGTTAATTTTGCTTTTGATGAAAGTGATGATTACCTGGCGCAGTATCAATCAGAGGTGCAAAAAGTGTATGAATCAGGGGGGCAATACTATGTACCTGAAGTAAAAACACTTATACCGGATGGCGGCCAGGCCGAATGGGTCTCACAGTTTTTCTACGCCATCCAGAATGAGAGCGGACAGGTAGATAAAATAGTCGTTCTTACAGAGGATATCACCGAACGCAAGCAGACTGAACAGGAGCTTCAAAATAGCAAGAGAATACTTAATTTAATTACCGAAAATGCCTTTGATTTTATCTGGACCCTGGATATGGAGATGAACATTCGTTACGCCACCAACTCGTCTCATCGGTTGCTGGGATACACACCTGAGGAGATCTTGAAGATCAATACCAGTGATCTTTATTCCGAAAGTGAATTCCAGAAGATCCAAACCATACTTATACAGGAGTTGGCGAAAGGAGATCCCCACTCTGGCATAAAATTTTCTGCCAAACATCTACGCAAAGATGGGACTGAATTTCCAGTAGAAATTCAGGCTAAGATCATCTATAACAAACATAGTGAACCCATTTTGATACAAGGCTATACGCGGGATATCACTGAAAGCACCCGGGCGGAAAAAGCACTCAAAGAGAGTGAGCAGAAATTCCGGTCATTCACAAACCAGTCAATAGAAGGTATCACCGTTGCGGATGTTGAGGGTAATTATACATTTGTTAATCCCACCTTCTGTGAGATGATCGGTTACTCTGAAACAGAGTTACTGAAAATGACGGTGTTTGACGTAAAGGCTCTGGATCAGGATAACGCTTCCTTCAAGTGGTCGGAAGTGAGTCAGGAAGGTCTGCCCAGAGAAGTCCTTTTGCGACGGAAGGACGGTTCGACTTTTATAGCCGAGGTCATTGGGAAAATGATCAGGATTGGAGATAAGAAGAGTGTATTGGGGATCATTCGGAATATCACTGAACAGAAGCAAGCCGAAGCCGAAAGAAAAGCATTGGAAGCCCAGGTTCGTCAATCCCAAAAACTTGAAGCCGTTGGGACCATGGTGGGCGGAATTGCCCATGATTTCAACAATATCCTGCAGAGTATGTTCTTATATGGTGAAACTGTCAAAGAACAACTTCCGAAACAAAATAAAATAAGGGCTGATTTTCAACATTTGCTTGATGATACCAGCCGAGCCCATAAACTATTGGAGCAAATCCTTACCTTCAGTCACAAAAGTGAAATTGAACTCAAAGCCCAAAGCATCCATGAGATCGTAATAGAAGCCCTGTCCTTTGAGCGAGCTTCCTTTCCATCGAATATCTCCATCGAGCAGGATATTGATCCGGATTGCGGTAAAGTGCTCTGTGACAAAGTTCAGATGCATCAGATCGTCATCAATCTCTGCAACAATGCCAAACATGCCATGGCAGGAACCGGCGGGACGCTCAAGGTTAGGCTAAAGCAAATTGCAGGGGCCGATTTCAGCCATGACTCAGACGTAGATGTCCTGGAATTAGTGGTGAGTGATACAGGTCAGGGCATGGATACTGAAACCCTTGATAAAATATTCAACCCCTTTTTCACCACCAAAGCCGTGGGGGAGGGCACCGGTTTGGGACTATCAGTCATCCATGGAATTGTAGAACTTATGGGTGCCCGGATCCAGGTTGTCAGCGAAGTTGGTGAAGGCAGCTCATTTAAAATATTTATTCCAGTAATTGACGCTGAAATGTTTGAAGTTGTTGAGCAGCCCATCATCCCCCAAAAGAGTACAATATCACGGATCCTGCTGGTGGATGATGAAGTATCGATTCGAAAGGCCGGACAAGTTCTGTTGACGCGTAAGGGCTTTACAGTTGATATTGCTGCTGATGGTCAGGAGGCCCTGGAAAAATTTAAAGCCGATCCTGATAAGTACGACCTGATCGTAACAGATCTGTCCATGCCGATCATGTCCGGGATCGAATTGTCCACCGAGATTCGCAAATCAAGGTCCGCCATAGCCATCATCCTCTCCTCAGGGAACCTGGAGGGGGATAAACAACTCGAATACAAAGAAATTGGTGTTACGGCATTTATCCAAAAACCCTGGACAGGTGAACAGTTGGTCGAGTGTATTGCCGGGTTGGAAGGCTGATCTCAACACTGTTGGGTGTGTTTTTCTCGAAATGAACCATAAGCTTGCATGAATAAATAATAGATCAGGTTAATGATGAAGACCCATGAAAATCCGGTAATTGAGATCCAAAAACGGCATGTGACCATCCGCTCTTTCACGGATGAGGCTATTTCAGATGAGTTGCTGAGGAGCATTCTGGAGGCTGGGCGGCGGGCACCGACCAGTAGCAATATGCAGGCCTACAGTATCCTGACCATCAAAGACCCGCAGATCAAAAAAAAAGTAGCCGTCCTGGCGGGTAATCAGAAATACGTGGAAACCTGCCCCGTCTTTTTAGCCTTCTGTGCTGATCTGAATCGCTTGGAAAATGCTTGCGAGATCCATGGGGTCGTACCCACCAATAATCTGGAAACCTTTGTCATAGCAACGGTAGATGCATCCCTGGTCGGGATGTCTGCCCAAACCGCAGCAGAGTCATGCGGTTTAGGCGCAGTGATGATCGGTGCGCTGCGGAATGATCCCCTGGCTGTTGCGGAGCTGCTGGGGCTGCCTCCCAAGGTCTATGTTGTGTATGGAATGTGTCTGGGCTGGCCTGTGGAATCCAAGCTCCCATTTCAGAAACCACGGTTACCGGAAATATCAGTGATTCACAGCGAGCAGTATGAGAACAGTAATATTCGTGCTCAGATCATTGACTACGACCAGGAATTGGCTGAACATTATGAGAGCCAGGGTCGCAATCTGACCACAGCAGCCTGGTCAGGCATCATGGCCAGGAACATGAGCCAACCACTGCGTCCTGAATTAAGATCAACGCTTGAGAAGATGGGCTTTAACCTGTCCTTAATCAGAATGACAGGAGCTTTAGCACCAAAAGTTATCGTTATTACCGGAAGTACTCGGGGAATAGGGCTTGGTTTGGCAGAATCTTTTCTTGAACTGGGCTGCTCCGTAGTGATCTCCGGTCGATCCCAAACCAGTGTGGATTCGGTTTGCGTAGACCTCACTGATAGATTTGACAGGATTCGAGTAGCTGGTACTGCCTGTGATGTTTCCGTTGCCGAGCAAGTTCAGGAGTTATGGCGGGCAGCTCTGGTTCAATTCGGTAAGGTTGACATTTGGATCAATAATGCTGGCCTCAGTCTCAGACCACAAGCTTTTTGGAAGTATACCGCAGCTGAAGTAGGTCAGTTGATGGATGTCAATCTCAAAGGCCTTCAACATGGTGCCGCGGTGGCTGTACGAGGTATGCTTGAGCAGGGATGGGGCCATATATACAACATGGAAGGCCTGGGGAGTGATGGCCGGATCGTTCCCGGGACCACCGCTTATGGAACCAGCAAATACGGCGTGACATATTTTACCAAAGCTTTGGCCAAAGAAACGGCTTCAACCAATATCAAAGTGTCGGCATTAAGCCCGGGAATGGTGCTCACAGACCTATTGATGAAAGATATTGATATCCATGCTTCAGAAAATTCACACACAAAAAAGATATTCAACATACTAGCCGACAGGGTAGAGACGGTCACACCCTGGTTGGCTCAAAGAATACTGAGTTACCATAAAAATGGCGGTGGTATTCGATGGTTGACTACCCCGAAAATTATGTGGCGATTCATTCGGGCACCTTTTATCAACCGGGATCTCTTCACTTCACTTTAATAATGATCAGGTGCTTGATGTGATCAACCGCCATGCGGATGACTCTGAGTTAGCAGAAATCTATTTCCATACTGCCTAGTTTTGTCATATTAATCTGACCAATATTACTAGAATTGTCATATATACCTGCATAATGCTTTATAGTAGCAATTATCAAGGTCGGGAATACTTGCCTTAATTATATTCAGGAGTAGAAGCTTACTCATGATCGTTAATTAAATATAAACAATAGTCTAAATCTGGTTGGCACTGCCTCAGAAGAACTAGACAGCTGATTTCGAATTAATCCTTATTGTTCAAACGTGCTCACGTTTAAATTGGCACATAACTTGACTATTACGCGTGCGTGCGATTTATATTATATACCATGGTAGGCGAATAGAACTTGAAACAAAAATGATGAGTAGAACCGCAAAATTAAATAAACTGAGCCTTCATTGGGTGCCGGTACTCGCTGGTCTCCTTATGGTTCTCTCGTCCTCGCTTCGGGCTCAGCCGGCAGGTTACGAACATCGCAAATTGATCACCCTGAATAATACCCAGATCAGTGGTACTGCCGCCCACACAAATTTTCCAGTCATGGTTAAACTGACGGATGTTGACTTAAAATCGACCAGCAACTCGGGAGGTGTTGAGAATCCCTCTGGTTACGATATCATTTTCACCCAGTCTGACGGTTCAACACTTTTGGATCATGAGCTTCAAAATTATTCTCCATCCACAGGGGACCTCCTTTGCTGGGTCAGAATACCATCATTGTCACCTACTGTCGATACAGACATCTACCTGTATTACGGTAAATCAGGTGTTTATACTGATCAATCAGACACCACGACCTGGAATAACAATTATCTGGCTGTTTGGCATCTGGAAGATCTCACAGATGCCGCTGGAACATATATCCTGACTGACCACAATACAGCTGTTAATGCTGCCGGATACCTGGGGAATGCCCGTGAATTCGATGGAGATGGCGATGATCTGGAGGAGACAAAAGCGGGTACCTATCTGGATGGCTTAAGCAATTTTACTGTCTCCCTGTGGGTTAAGGCCAATACAGTAGGGACTGATAGAGGACTGATTTATGCACGGGATCCTGATGGCCTGGATCGGAGATTGATGATCCGCCAGGATGCTGCTGGAGAGAAGGGGGGCGGCACAAACGTATACCGGACAGCGATGCTTGTGGCATCTACGAGTAAACAACGTCATGAATCAAGCAATGGTTCAGCCACAACGAACTGGCAACATCTTACAATGGGCCGCACTGACGGAACCTCCACTAATTTTTATATTGATGGCAGTCTGGATACTCCGTCCTGGAAAAACACCCGCTCGGGGACCACCAATAAAAGTACAAAACTACTCATTGGGAAGGGCTCCAAAGATGGGGCTACCAGCTCCTGGGCCGGCCTCATTGATGAAGTACGTATTTCGAATGTCGAGCTGAGCGCTGACTGGATCGCGACCGAATATGGAAACATGACTACCCCGGGCACCTTTCATACAGTATCCACCGCCAACGAGTTGCCAACTTTGACTGGCCTTGAAGCCATAGCCCTCTCTTATCAGGCAAATGACCCGGCCACTTTGATAACTACAAGCATCACCTGTCACGATTATAATGAATTCAACCTGGATAGTGCCAAGATACAGATATCCGGTAATTACCTGAGCACCGAGGATACACTCACATTTACCAGCAATTACGGTATATCCGGATCCTGGCTGGATGGGGCAGGGATCCTGAAACTGGTTGGTATAGCGTCTTTGGCTGATTACGCATCGGCACTACAGGAAGTTTATTACTTTAATTCAAATTCCGTTCCCTCTACTGCTACTCGTACAATTAGTTTTAGTGTAAGCGATGGGTCCGGGTTCAGCACTACCAGCACCCGTGATATCACTCTGAATGCTGTTAATAATGCCCCTTCTCTCGCAAGTATCGAAGGGACGACACTGGCTTACACGGATGGAGACCCAGATACAATTATCACTACCAGTCTGGCGATCTCAGATGTGGATGATTACTATCTTGATACAGCCTGGGTAACTATTTCAGCTAATTATGTGAGTGGGGAGGACAAACTCGACTTTGCCACTGCAAACGGTATCACGCCATCATGGAGCAGTGTTGATGGAGTCCTCACTCTGACTGGATCTGCGGCCCTCACTGATTATCAATCTGCTTTACGGGCTGTGACCTACGGGAACTTGAATCCCGATCCTGCCACAGCAACGCGTACCATCAGTTTTAAGCTTAGCGATGGCATAGACCAGAGTAATATTCAGAGTCGGAATCTGAGTGTTACAGCAATCAATGATGCTCCGTTATTGAGTGATATTGAAGGCACCGGAATTGTCTATAATGCTGGTGATGGGGCTGTTGCAATTACTGACTCGATCACCATTAGCGATGGTGATGACACACAGATCGATAGTGCCAAAGTACAGATTACCACTAACTATTTCACCGGAGAGGACAGTCTGGGATATACCAGTGTTTATGGGATAACTGGTACCTGGAACAGTGGTACAGGTAGTTTACTGTTGACCGGATTGAAATCATTGTCATCCTATGAAACAGCTCTCCGATCCATTATTTATCAAAATTTATTGGCTTCACCTCATACACCAACCCGAATCATCACTTTTACGGTCCATGATGGAGGTGCCTATAGTAACGGCATTACTCGCACCATTGCATCAGGTACACCAGCCACAATCTCTGGTTTGGATTTGTGGCTAAATGGCAATGAAGGTGTTTTTACAAATAATGCCGGCACCGTTGATGCGGTTGATGGCGATGATGTTCAGGTATGGAAGGACCAAAGTGGCAATGCACGTGATTTTATCAATAACGCGGGGACTCCCTTTTTTAGAGCCAGCGTGGCCGGATTTAACGGAGAAAGTGCCATTGAGTTTTCCGGGACCGGTGATGAATCGCTGCGTGACGCCGATGGCGAAAATTATATCAATGGACTTACAGAATTTACCATATTCCTGGTCGTAAAATCTAATGTTACCTCAACAGATAAGGGCCTTTGGCTTGTCAGAAACCCAGGAAATGGGGATCGTGACTTTTCCATTCGCTATGATGCTGTGGGTGATAACAGCAGTGAACTGAATGTTGTTAAGGTAGCTGTACTGAATAATGTGGCTGCCAATGAAATGGAAAGTATTGCCCAAATACAGACCATTAGCTCCCAAATCATTTGTTTGGACTGGACAAGCGGTCAGGTTTGGGATTTGTATATCGATGGTGTACTGAACAATCCATCCTACTCAGGATCGGCACCATCGGGAACCATATCAACGGCTTCTAAAATAATCCTGGGTCGTGGTCCTGCAGATGCTACGGGTAGTTGGGATGGCATGGTTGCCGAAGTGGTGCATTACAATAAACACTTGTCTGAATCTGAGCGTAAAAGTATTGAAGATTATTTTTAAGATAAATACGCGATCAGTGTCCGTCTTCTTCAACCTGCTTCAGGGGGTGAGGCCATTTCTGCTGATGATGTGGGTTTAACATATACAACCTTGACTGGACCGCGGATTACTGAAGATATAGCAGGTGAGTTGACTGCCAGTGGAACAATAGTTTTAAGTGCTCCCAGTGGATTTGAGTGGGACATCGGTGGTGCAGTACCTGCGGTTACCGTTAAGGAAGCTTATGGTACTTCCACAACTCTGGCAGTTTCCTATACTTCCAGAACCAGTTCAGACCTGACCTTTACAGTGAACACTGAATCAAATTCTGGCAGTCAACCGGGAGAGGTGATTTTTAGCGGTATTAGAGTCAGGCCTACCTCCTCAACTGTCCCTAATACTGATAATATTACCAATACTGGAACCACGGGTCCCGGGGGCAGTACTAATTTTGGGACCCTTACAATGGTTGGCGGAACAGCCACCAAAGTAATCTATACCCAGCAACCTGGCACCGGGACCATGAACCAGACCCTGAGTCCCGAAATACTGGCTGAGATCCGTGATACCAATGATAATGTGATTAAAGTATCTGGTACTGCTATCAGCATTGCCATTACTACCGGGATCGGAAATTTATCTGGAACGACTTCGCTCAATACCGATATTGAAGGACAGGTAGCCTTTAATGACCTGGCCATTGATGCATCAGGTGATTTCCGTCTGACAAGCTCTAGTTCAGGTTTGACATCAGCCGTGTGTGATTCATTCATCATCTCAAACCCAGGTCAGTTCACTACTTTTCTGATTGAGAAGCTTAGTGGCGGAAATATTCTGGCCCAAACAGCTGGAATTGAATTTAATGTAAAGATCTCGGCAGTAGACGGCAGTCAGACTGTGGATGCAAATTTCTCTGGAACAGTAGATATTACTTCTTCTGGAACCCTGAGTAGTGGCAGTGGTGCCACGGCTGCCTTTACATCCGGTGTGCTTGCTTCGCATACAGTAGTCATCAACAGTATTGGTAACTACACACTCACAGCAACCAATTCAGCCGGTTCTGAAAGCGGTACCAGCAATACATTTACGGTTGAATCCGGTTCGGCCAGTGCCAGTATGTCTGAGATTACTGCCAGTCCGACTGTATTGGAAAATGATGCTGTGAGTACCGCTACCATCACAGTTCAATTAAAGGACGCCGGGGGTAACAATTTGAGTGGTGGTGGTGAAACCGTCAATCTGGTGACGACTGCCGGTACACTCCAGGGTGGTGTTACAGACAATAGTGATGGCACCTATACTCAGCTGCTGCAGTCATCCTCTGCTGTGGAAACCGCTACAATTACCGGTGTATTGAATGGGTCAAACATGACGGACGATGCCACAGTACAGTTCAATGCCTATACTAATATTTGGGAAAGTGATCCGGGAAATGATCCCTACACCATTGATTGGGGAAATGCCCTTAACTGGGACAATAGCATCCCTGGTAGTTCCGATGCTGTTCTGATTCCAACGAATCCGGCTGATGGAACCAAGTATCCCATCATTTCTACTGATAACCGGCAGGTGGCTTCATTAACCATAGAAACCGATGCTGATGTGACCATTTCCGGAAGCATCAGTTTTGATATTCTGGGAGACCTGGCCGGAGGTGGTGATATCAATGGCGGGTCCCTGGATACAATTCGCGTGAGTGGCGATATGAGTGCTGGGTCCAGTGATATTCAATACGTAGAATTTAATGGATCCTCACTGCAGGTGATCAGTAGTCCCTTGAGCTTCACTAATGTAACTGTTAATAATGCCTCCGGGGTTAAGACGGTTGGAAATCTTGAGGTCACTGGTACGTTAACCCTTACAAATGGCAGCTTAATTGTCCAGTCCGGGAATTCCCTGATCGCAAATACCAAATCCATCGGAGCAGGTGATATCCGGGCAGAAAGAGAGATCACCGGTTCCACAGGCTGGCGCTTACTGTCTTCTCCTGTGTTCTCAACCTATGGAGATTTGTTTAGTAATATTTTTACCCAGGGGTATACGGGGTCTGATTCCTCAAGTGGCTCTCCTTCGGTTCTCTACTATGATGAAACCTACACAGGTACTGATAACCAGCGCTGGCGAAAACCAACAAATTCAACCGATGCAACTACAGCTGGCCGGGGTCTTTTTGTTTACGTTTTTGGCTCCATCTCAGGTGAGCCAGCCTATTCAAGTACTTTACCAGTAACGCTGAATGTCAATGGAGCTGAGGAAGAAGGTGTAGCGGATGTGTTTGATTTTGGGGTTACCTATACTTCAGCTGCAGATACAGGCTGGAATCTGGTAGGCAACCCATTTTGCGCCACAATTGACTGGGATGCCGCCGGCTGGACCAAAACCAATGTTGATAATGTCATTTATGTATGGGACTATACGGCAAATTCTGGAGCAGGAGCTTACTTGACCTGGAATGGAACAGCCGGATCTTTGGGAAGTGGATTGATACCACCCTTTCAGGGGTTCTGGGTCAAGGCCAATGCTGTTGCACCCGTATTGTCTGTTCCCAAAACCGCTAAAACCACCGGTGGTGTCTTCTATAAACAGGCCGAGACCCAACCATTGTTGGTGATGCTGTTGGAAGTCGATACACTGGGCATAACCACTCATATCCAGTTCAATGCGGGTGGATCCATCAACAAGGATCCATGGGATGCCTATTATCTGGTGCCGCCAACCAATACCTACCTGGAGTTCTATACAGAAAGTTATGATGATAAACTGCTGAGCATTCAGAGTCACCCCAGTCGGTTTGGACGACCTTTGGAAATTCCGATTTATATAGGGGGGTATCTTGACGGAGAACCGATCAGTGGCACCTATCGCATCAGTTGGCCACGCATGGATGTCATACCTTCCGAATGGAAGATTAGCATGGAAGACCGGGAGACCGGCATTGAGATTGACCTGCTCACTGAAGTGAATTACGAATTTGAGCACAACGCTTCAGTGAGCAAATCTTTGCCCTCGTTACGACCCTCTTCAGAGTTGACCCAGACTGCGCCGTTCACCCCATTGAAGAAAAGTGGCGCAGATAGCCCTAGATTTATTGTCCGGGTCGATCCCCAGGATGCCTTCCCTGAAATTCCACGTGAGTATGGTCTGGGACAGAATTATCCAAACCCCTTTAATAATGGAACCATTATCCAATTCTCATTGCCCCTGGAAGATCAGGTGAATCTGCTTGTTTACGATATCCGGGGTCGAGAGATCGAAACTCTCATCGATAATAAATATTATGGATCAGGACATTTCAATTATAATTGGCAGGCTGTTGGCAGGAGTAGCGGGATCTACTTTTACCGGCTACAGATCGGACATAGAGTGTTTACTAAAAAGATGATCTTACTGCGATGAATATGCTACTCAGAATATCTCTGTTGATTCTTCTGCTGACTACGGCAAATTTCGGACAAATTGGCAACTCGGAATTTAAGCTCCAGGTTTCTGCTACCGTAGTGGATTACCTTGAAATGATCACCTTGGCAGATATCGATGTGGGTACTGTGATCCCCAGTGACGACATGCTGCGTCTGGATCCCCGTACTGATCAGGGGGCCGGATTGATAAAGATCGTGGGTCGGGTGAATGCTTCCATCCAGATCAGTTATTCAGGACAAATTGAAATGGTTAACCTGGCCAGCAGCACGTCTATGACGGTTTCATATAGTGTGAGCGGGAATGAATCGAGTGAACAATCCTTGTCAGAACTGTTTACCACAAATCCCGAAACTGTGACACTCAATAGTAACGGTGAATACTATCTTTGGATCGGATGTGCCTTTAGTCTGCTTGATTTGGTGCCGGGTCAATACGATGGTGACTTTGTCGTGGAAGTGGATTACAACTAGTGAATATGATTAGAAATCAAATCGTTAAAGTGATGACCCTTCTGATTGTTTGGTTTTTTCAGACTTCGGTACAGGCCCAAACCATTCAATTTAGCGTCCATGTGGCCAGTAGTCTGAACGCCACCAAGGATCAGGATATGAATTTTGATACTGTCCTGGCAGGGAACGGACTGACTACTATTAATCTAGGGGATGCCGGTATGGGGGTCTTCGCAATTACTGGTAATCAAGAATTGGATGTGATTGTCACCATGACAGCTCCTGCTAACCTGACCCGTACAGGGGCTTCCGCAGATGTCATCCCTTTTACGCTTGAATTCGCCTACGCAAATCGAGGAGCCAACGATATAAATCAGGCAGTTGTAGCCAGTGGAAACACGGTTCGCTTCCAAATGCGGCAGCGGGCATCTGGTCCTGCAGGAGCACCTCCGACGCCACCTAGCAGTGCCCATGCGCCAACTGAGGTGACCGCCTATATCTATATCTATGGCTCAATGAATGTCGGAATGATTGACGCCGGATCCTATACCGGGAATGTAGATCTATCTGTTACCTACGATTAATTATTCAGTTCAAGTCAGGGAAAGCATAATTTGATGACTTGAGCGATCATATATGAGTGAATATGTCATAAATAAATGATTATCTGACAATCCGTGTCAAATATCTATGACGAATTAGTCTAATTATTTTTATAGTAAATCGATCTAAATCCTTAATGAATAGTAGCTAAGGTGCTAGTGGAGATATTGGCACGGCATTTGTATAATGATCAACCAGTTTTATGAGAAACGAATTTGAAAATAGTAATTTTTGTGAGAAGAATTAACAAGGAAGGTATGAAAATGAAAAAGATGATTTTGATCGGCGCAATATTGGTTTTAGCACTTGCCGGAACCAGCTTAATGGGTCAGGCTACTACCGGTACTGCAACTGTTGGCGCAGTAGTTAATGCGGTTCTAACAGTCACAAATAATTCGGATATTAATTTTGGAAGTATTCAGGCAACCAGTACACCCGTACTAGACCCTCAAGGAACCAGTACGGCAGATGTTGGTTCTACAAACACTTTTGGTAAATTCACGCTAAACGGAACGAATGGCGCCACTATTGTATTGACTTATGATGCCACAGCCAGTCTGGGTAACGGTGCCGCAGGAAGCATGACTTTTACGGCAGATGTTGCCTCGAATACCGCAGATGCTATTGGTACTTCCACCGATAGAGCTTCAGGGGCTGCCTTTGCCTTAGATGGTACATCCGGTAACGTATTTGTTTATGTTGGCGGGAACCTGGGTGGTCTCACAACACAGGAAGTTGGAACCTATACGACTGCTTCTCCTTGGGGTCTTTCAGTAGAATATCAATAGATATGAATTGATCTAAGATCAAATCGGAGTATTAAACCCAAATAGGGACCGCTAAAATAATGCGGTCCCTTTTTTTATCCTGGCAAATGTGTGAAATGGCATGGTTTTCAAGTCTTGATGTATTAATATGTTTTGATTCCAAGTAAATTATTAATCTTGAATTGAAAAAAGAGTGGGTATGTTGAATAATAAAATGATTATTGCTACGCTGTTGACAGGGTTCTTGTTCACTATTCATGCTCAGGTGAGTATTTCACCGACTAACCTTTTTATCACCAGTGAAAGAAGATTTGAAACATTATTGGTCATGAATTCATCTGATGTGGCTCAGGAAGTATCATTGAGCTGGGAATTTGGATATCCCAAAGCTGATGATTCAGGCAATATTAATATGATCTATGGGGACCTGGAACAAGCTTCATTGCACTCCGCAGCAGACTGGATCAGGGGTTTCCCGAAGAATTTTATCTTGGAACCTGGGGCTCGTCAGACAGTCCGAGTGACTGTTAAAGCCCCCAGGCAACTTAACGCCGGAACCTATTGGTCAAGATTAAAAACAAGTTCTACCCCGGTTAGCGTGGCCGTTGGGAGTGCTCCTCCTGGTGGTATCAGCACTCAGATAAATATCGAATTCAACCAGATTACAGGTGTGTTTTATAAACATGGGGAACTGAGTACCGGGTTGCAAATTACCGGTGTCAGAAATGTTGTTGGCGATAATACTCAACAGATCAGTGTTATAGCACAATATAACAAAACAGGTAATTCTCCATTTCTGGGGACTATGGCCGTGAAGGTTTTTGATGAATCGGAGCATGTCGTAGTTGAGCAACAGGTCCTGGTATCAATATATTTCAGTGGGGCTCGTCGATTAGAGTTTGATGCGAGCAGTTTGCCCAAAGGCAATTACGATGTTGAAGTTAGTTTTCACAGTGGTCGGGCTGACATTCCCGACCTTGATATTATTCCAGCAACTACAGTAACTGCCAGGGGTAATTTCACCAAGCTTTAGTGAATTTCTGTAAAAATCTATTAATTCTACTCATTTTCGTAAACCAACTTTTTGGAGCTTCCTGGTTTCAGAAGGATTTGGATAAGATAACCAATGAGGAAGAGGTTTACCTTTCTTTTCGCTATCTGGGGGTCATTGATGAAATTATTGTGGCCTACTACGCAGACGGAAATATTTATCTCCCCGTAACGGAATTATTTGATCTCTTTGCGATCAATTATGATCTAAATCCCTCCAGTTTTTCAGTCAGTGGTTACTTCATCAAAGAAGATGCAAAATATGTACTGGATTTTTCAAAACGATTTGCCAAGGTCAAAGATGAAGTATGGCTTATTTCCGCTAATGATTATCTGATCAAAGAAGTGGATTTCTTTTTAAATACGGCAGTATTTGCAGAGGTGTTCGGGCTTGATTTTATATTTGATCTTTCTCGGCTGACCATTCAACTCGAGACACGAGACGAATTACCCATCATTACTCGTTATACCCGCCGACACAAAGAAGAATTGCGACAAAAATATGGTGGTGAAAGCAGCCTGACGGCCTATGAGATTCTATCAGCCCGAGACCCCCGCCTGCTGGATGGCGCCTTATTTGATTATACGTTTTTTAGTTCAGTATCCGAATCCAATAGATCCACCAACTTGAACGTCAGCCTGGGGGGGGAATTAGTGTATGGTGATGTTCAGGGGACTGTGATCTCGAGATCAAATCAAGATACAATTACCACCAGGGGCTCAAATTTTAAATGGCGATTTGTCGATGAATCACAACCCTGGTTCTCAACTATTACACTGGGCCAGCAGAGTACATCCGGTTTGGCAAATCAGACTTTTCAGGGTGCCCAGATCACCAATCAACCATTAGTGCCCAAACGCAGTTATGATACCTACGCCATTGACGGCACAACTGAACCAGAAGCAGAAGTAGAACTTTATCAGGACAACCGGCTGGTGGAAGTGATCAACGCCGATGATGTGGGTTATTATCGATTTATGGTACCCCTGAATTATGGAATATCAGATTATAAAATTCGGATTTATGCTCGACAAGGTAGGGTCATTGAGCTGGATCGTCGCGTGCAGATCCCGTTTAACTTTTTACCAGTGAAGGAGATTCGCTATGGGCTGGCTGCCGGTCGTCTGGCTTCAGAAACATTACCCTGGGGCGATCAACAGGAGCTGGTAATTGCCAACCTGGACATGGGTGTGAGAAATTGGCTTACTGCTGGTCTGGGAGTCGAATATATCCAGGAGAATAACCATGACAGACCGGTTTTTTATGGAAAATTGTCCTCCCGGGTTGCTGGTGATGTACTCATTGGTTTAGATGCCGTCTTGCAGAATTATTACCGCCTTACTTTTCGAGGTATCGGTTCCAGTTCAGCTTCAGTATTTTCCGAGTACACTTATTTTGATCAACAAAACTTATACAATATTCAGGGCTATAAGCATAAGTTTACCACTAACATTTTCTACCCCTTCCAATTCGCAGGATTACGTTTTACCGCTCAGGGCAGTGGCGGATGGATCTATCTGCCTGGTGAGAATCGCTTCACCCTGTCAACTGACGTAAATCAATTTATCCGTGGGTTCAGATTTCGATATGGTGTTCGTGAAGAACATTCCTTTACTTCAGGAAACCACTTTAACGCAAGTAAGATCCAATTGGGCGCCATGTACACGATTCCCCGCTCACCTTCTATTCGACCTTTGCTGCGCGGAAGCTATTTCAGGTCTGATATATCCTACAGCACGAAAAAAGGTAACCTGGAGGAAATTCGGGTTCAATATATCAAACAGTTTAATAAACGGGTAAAAGGTCAGGTACTAGCCTCCCTGAACTTGATTCAAAACAGTACATTTTTTGAGCTGGGAATATCCTGGGATCTTAATTCGCTACGGTCAAGTAGCTCTTTTCGGAGCATCAGATCAACCCCCTCATTGTCCCAAACTATTCGGGGATCAGTTGGCTTGGATCGTCGGAATGGTGAATTTCTGTGGGATAATCGGCAGCAAGTCGGACGGTCAGGACTGAGTGTCCGCATGTTTATCGATGAGAATAATTCAGGGACTTATGATACCGGCGAGGAAATAATCCCGGGCAACGCCATCAGTATTGAAGGCTCTTCCAGTCGACAGATAACCAAGTCGGGCATCTCACGAATGACTCAACTCCAGCCCTATCGTCGCTATAATTTTAGGGTAAATGAAGCGCGTATTAACAATCCCATGCTGGTGGCCAGTAAGCGAAAATTCTCTGTGGTGACTGATCCGAACCGTTACAAGCAGTTGGATATTGCTTTTTACACGACCGGTGTAATAGATGGGCGCGTAGATCGTCTAAAAGATGGACACTACGTTCCCTTATCTGGGTTAAGAATTCACATCAGCCGGGATAACAGCGATTTTGAGCTCACACTTAGAACCTTTGCAGATGGGTCATACTACTCCATGGAGATCCCGCCTGGCACCTATTCTGCCTGGGTGGATGAAACTCAACTGGAATTTCTGGGGCTGAATTCAACACCAGAAAAACTTTACTTCACCATTAATTCCAGTTCTGATGGAGATTTTGTTGAAGAGCTAGACTTTCTTTTGGATTGATGTTTTTATACCAATTGCAGTTCCAGCCAAAGGGAAATACACACTGTTGGGAGGCGGATCAGGTCCTGGAGTCCTTCGAGGTTGGTCTGTCCTTTAGTACAATATCTCTGAATACTTTCCTGGAACCTCACCTACCACCACTCCCGCAGAACGCCACCCCTCGGGACTTGAGTATCTTTCTTTATGCATCGGACTCAAGTCCTGGCAGCTAACCACCAATCCCCAACTTTATATCAAAACTGCACTGGCGGAGCTGGTTTATTGTCTAGAATGAGCTCGATCTTTTCCATCACCTCAGCTGTCAAGGCAGGGAGTGCCTCCAGAGCCTTCAGATTCTCCTCCAATTGTGAGAGTTTAGATGCACCCAGAATTATAGTGCTCACGTTTGGATTAGCGGCACACCAGGCCAGTGACATGTTGGTCAATGAGTGACCGATCTCATCAGCGATCAATTGCAGTGCACCTGCTTTTCGAATCTTTTCCTGGCCCTCTTCCGATTCGAAACCCTGCTTTAACCAGCCATAGCCAGGTAGATTCACCCTGGAAGCCTTCGGGATGCCCCGATTGTATTTTCCAGTCAAAAGTCCCGAAGCCAACGGAGACCAGATGGTTGTACCCAAACCGATCTCAGTATAGAGCCGCCGAAAATCTGATTCGACCTTATCTCTGCGAAACATATTGTATTCCGGTTGTTCCATGGTGGGCGGGATGAGACCATACTGCCGGGCCACACTATAGGCCTCCATGATCTGTTGGGCCGTCCATTCAGAGGTCCCCCAGTACAAGACCTTGCCCTGGTGGATTAGATCGCTCATGGTGCGGACAGTCTCCTCTATCGGTGTTGATTCATCAGGCCGATGACAAAAGAAAAGATCTAAATAATCAACTTTTAGTCGTCTCAGAGCCGCATGACAGGCATCGGTCAGGTGTTTACGGCTCAACCCCTTCTGAGTTGGTAGCTGACCACCCCAGAATGCTTTGGAGGAAACCGTGAAGCTGTCCCGAGACCAACTCAACTTTTTCAAGGCATCACCCATGATCTCTTCGGAGGCACCGTTGGCATAGACCTCTGCATTATCAAAAAAGTTTACGCCGGCATCATAAGCGGTCTGCATCATTTTTACTGCCAGGGGTAGATCGACCTGAGCCTTGAAGGTGACCCATGAGCCAAATGAGAGTGTGCTGACCTTTAAACCTGAGTTGCCAAGATGACGATATTCCATAATTTGATTCCTATATGTTTTTAATAAGTTTTGTGGCGAACAGAATAAAGGAACAAGCCTACAAATACAATTCTGCAATAAACAATAGGTTCAATTATTTTTCATGAACTTAATTGATCCAACAGGGTCAAGACCACCTCCCAACTGATAGTCTGTTTCCAAAAAAAACGAGGTTTCATGGCGGACTAATCTGCCTGGGAATCACCCAGTTTTTCAGGGATAATACCAAAATCTCGGTAAATGGGTTGTGAAAAAGAATTAATTATGAAAAAAATGCAAATAAGTCGTGCTCAAATGGTATGGATTCTGCTTTTCACTTGACTTGGCTGAGACAAACCCTATTTTTCCGCAAATTAGGCGAAGGTAGCTATAAACATTTAATGGATACTAATCTCATTTATTCCAGATAAGGGGATTCGAATGAAAAAATTGACACTCATGACAACCATACTCGCTGTACTAATCCTGGCATCCTGCTCTACCATGAGCTTTCTGCCTACTGAAGGTGGTGCGGCAAAATTCAATCTGGCCACGGTTGATTATGTGAAAGCTGAAAATGTAGCTCAACAGGATCAATTATTGGCTGACCTGGCTGCCAACATCACCACCATGCTAGATTCGCTGCTCATGGAAGACCGGGCTGCGTTGGATAGTCTGGGCGCCCAGATTGATCTAATGAACGCCTCCATCACCGATTTTGCATCGCGGATCGACTCTGCTGAAACGCTAACCACAAAATCATTGGCCACCATGTCCAAAGAGCTCACGACGGTAAAAACCAATGCCAGCAGTACCCGTATGGTGATCCGTCGGATTAATGATAATATTGATAACCTGCCAGTGAAAGCACTTGAGACTTTCAATGAAGCGATCAATGAGTATTTAAAGAAGGATGCAGCCGAGACCGAATAAGACCACCGGCTCTTGTTAATCTTTTATAAAGCCCCCGGCTGAATGCAGTAGGGGGCTTTATTGTTTATCAGACTTCATCTCAGGGATTTATCCGCTTATTCATATCACAAAGTAATTCTGGAGAAAACAGATGCGTAAATCGATCATACTGATTACAGGTGTTAATGGCGAGATCGGTCATGGATTAGTTCGCTCTTTGTACAAAGCAGGTATCACAAATCTCATTGGTGTTGATCTGAATCTGCCTGATGAATTCGTCCAGGAACGGACGCTGGATTGCCTGATCGGTAATATTCTTGACCAGAATCTGCTGGAACGGATCAATGCTCAATATGAAATTGAGGCGATCTACCATATGGCAGCGCTCCTCAGCACTCGGGCCGAATTTTCACCAGTGATCGCTCATGAAGTGAACGTGGATGGAACCCTCAAACTACTGGACCTGGCCATGGAACAAGCCCAGAGTCGTGGTAAGCCCGTTAAATTCTTTTTCCCCAGCTCCATTGCGGTCTATGGTCTGCCTGATCTTAAAGCAAAGACATTGGCCGGTGCACTGAGTGAAGATGATTATCGGTATCCTCAAACCATGTATGGCTGCAATAAACTTTATTGCGAAAGTTTGGGTGACTATTACAGCCATTACTTTAAACGTCTCTCTGCCCGTGACTCCCGAGGTCTGGTTGATTTCCGGGCTATCCGCTTTCCCGGTATTATCAGCGCCCACACTTTGCCTGCCGGTGGAACCAGTGATTATGTACCGGAGATGATCCACGCTGCAGCCAGGGGCGAGCACTATGATTGCTTTGTTCGGGAGGATGCTACCATCCCCTTTATGACCATGAGCGATGCAATTCTGGCCATTGAAGGGCTCATGGCAGCCCCTCAGGAAGCTTTGACTCAGACCGTGTACAACATTCGAGCATTCAACCCATCCGCTGGTGAGTTCTTTGTCAAAGTGAAGGAATATTACCAGAAAGCAGATATTAATTTCGTCATTAATGATAACCGTCAATCAATTATCGATAGCTGGCCGGAAGATGTGAACGATGACCGAGCCCGGGAGGATTGGGGCTGGGAAGCCATCCACGATCTGGACAAAGCTTTTTCAGAATATTTGATCCCCGAGATCAGGAGCCGTTATGAACACAACTAAAATACGTCTTACCAAAGAACTGGATGAGATTAGATCAGCTGGTCTTTTTAAAGCAGAACGGGTGATCGAGTCCCAGCAAAGTGCCGAGATCCAGGTCGCCGGTACCTCAGTGTTAAATTTTTGTGCCAACAATTATCTGGGTCTTTCCAATCATCCGGACTTGATCAAAGCTGCTCAGGATGGGCTGGCGAAATGGGGTTTTGGACTGAGCTCTGTAAGATTCATCTGCGGCACCCAAAGCATTCATAAACAGTTGGAAGCAAAAGTGGCCGAATTTCTGGGTATGGATGATGCCATCCTTTATTCCTCGTGTTTTGATGCCAATGGTGGCTTATTTGAAACCATTCTAGGTCCAGAAGATGCTATCATATCAGATCAACTGAACCATGCCTCCATCATTGATGGCGTCCGCTTATGTAAAGCCAAACGCTACCGCTATAGCAATAGTGATATGGACGAGCTGGAAGCTATTCTCAAAGAAACCCAGGGCGCCAGGACCCGACTCATCGCTACGGATGGAATATTTTCAATGGATGGCTATGTCGCCAAGGTGGATGAGATCTGTGACCTGGCCGAAAAATATGCTGCTCTGGTGCATGTTGATGATTCACATGCTACCGGCTTTTTTGGTCCCACGGGTCGAGGCTCCTACGAATTTCGGGGTGCCATGGGTCGGGTGGATATCATCACCTCCACGCTTGGTAAAGCCATGGGTGGTGCCAGTGGTGGATTCACTGCCGCCCGTCAGGAGATCGTTGATTTGCTGCGTCAACGTTCCCGTCCCTACCTGTTCAGTAATACCCTGGCTCCGGCTATTACAGCAGCCAGTATTGCCGTTATTGATCTGCTATCTCAGAATCCTGATCTACGCCAGACTCTGGTGGAAAATACAGCCTATTTCCGGCAGGAGATGACGGCAGCGGGTTTTGATATCAAGGCCGGTGAACATCCCATTGTGCCCATCATGCTGGGTGATGCAAAATTGGCCCAGGATATGGCTGCAGCACTGCTGGAGCTGGGTATCTACGTCATTGGGTTCTCATTCCCCGTGGTTCCCAAGGGTGAAGCTCGGATCCGGGTCCAGATCAGTGCCGGACATAGCCGAGAACATCTGGACAAAGCCATTGCAGCTTTTATTAAAGTTGGCCAGCAATTCAACGTGATCTAAATGTCACGGATCAACATTCAACATTATTTGTGGTAGTAGAGACGTAGGATTCTACGTCTCTACAATCACAATAAATCCACTAACAGTCCTACCTCGTTTATGCTATGTTTTGCCATCAAGACAGAGGTGATCATTTCATGAAAACACTTTTTATAATTCGACATTCGAAAGCTGTTGAATACGCACCAGATCATACGGATTTTGGTCGCTGTCTCGCAGATTATGGTGTTCAAAAGGCCACCCTGATTGCCAAAAAGCTGGCGCAGGATCTGGATGGTGTTGATCTCATGCTATCCAGTCCGGCCTGTCGGGCTCTGGAAACGGCTAGAATATTTGCCACTGTGTTGAACTATCCGCTTACTGAGATCGTTGAACAGGATCCGTTGTATCATTTTGGTGGTATTGAAAGGGCGCTGCATATCATTTCAAATGTGGCAGAGGCGGTGGATACCTTGGTGCTTTTCGGGCATAACCCTACTTTCAACGCCCTGGCCTGGCATCTTTGCAGCCAGTTTCGCGAAGGTATGCCAACATCTTCTGTTGTCGGGATCACTTTCAAGATCAGCTCATGGTCTGGAATTTCCGCTAAATCTGGCTCACTGCAAACTTATCTCACAAAAAGAAATATTAAGTAGCAGTATGGGGACGGAAAAAAAGAAATTTCGCGTGGCCAAGCGCAATCCGCAAGAGAGCTGGATCCCGGAATCTGATCAACGCTATGCTGCCGTCGATATCGGTTCGAATGGCGTCAGATTATTGTTGTCCCGGGTCATGGTCTCAGGAGAATTTTGTGTTTATGCCAAAGAATCACTGGTTCGCATGCCCATTCGTCTGGGTGAAGATGTCTTTTCACAAGGCAGTATCTCGCAGGATAAGGAGGATCAATTGGTATCCACCATGACAGCTTTTTCGCATCTTTTAAAAGCTTATAAACCAGTGGACTACCGAGCTTGTGCCACTTCGGCCATGCGGGAAGCTGCCAACGGCCAGGCCATCTGTAAAAGAATTCGGCGCGAAAGTGGCTTGGAGTTGGAGATCATCGATGGGGGACAGGAAGCTGAAATGATCTTCGCCTCTCATATCGCTGAGACTCTGCAGCCAGACCTGGCCTATCTGTATATCGATGTTGGTGGTGGGAGTACCGAACTGACCTTTTTTGCCCGAAATGAACGTCTGGTCTCCAGATCATTTCCCATTGGAACCGTTCGCCTGCTCAATCACCAGGTCAGCGATTCAAGTTGGCAGGCGATGGAGAGCTGGGTTCAGGAAAATTGTCCGACCGATCTCAGCTTAAATGCAATTGGCTCTGGTGGCAATATGAACAAGATCTTCCGGCTGGCCAGCAAAGGAAATGACAAACCCGTTTCGTATCCGGAATTGCTTGATATTGATAAAATGTTGAACAGATATTCCCTGGAAGAACGCATCAGAATATTACACCTCCGACCAGATCGAGCAGATGTGATCATCCACGCTTCGAAGATCTTCCGATCCATCATGGAATGGGGGGAGATCGACAAGATCTATGTGCCGCAATTTGGTCTTGCTGATGGTCTGGTCCATCTCATGCATGATGAATACAAGCGGAATCAAACCTTTTAAGAGCAACCACAGATTTTGCTGCTTGGCCAGATGAAAATAAAATATTTAAAAAAATATGAAGCCCTTGAGAACATAAAGGCAGCCCCGTGAGTCTATTCAATAATAAATATCGGGTCGAATCAATTCGGCTGCAGAATTGGGATTATTCCTGGGATGGTAATTATTTCATAACCATTTGTACCAAGAACAGGGCGATGTTTTTTGGAGACGTTAATAACGGGGAAATGCAATTAAACGATATCGGTAAATTAGCCGCTGAATACTGGTCTGAAATCCCTGATCATTTTCCGTTTGTGTATTTAGAGAAATTTGTTGTCATGCCAAATCATATTCACGGAATAATTGTGATTCACAAACAATATTACGATGGCGTGGTTAATGATAACAATGGTTCTGGTAAAACCCGTTTTCAGAATCAGGGCCCAAACAGCATTTCATCAATTGTAGGATCATACAAATGGGTTGTCACAAAAAACGCCCGAGAAATTGAATTGCAATTTGGATGGCAATCATGATTTTATGATTATTTGGTCCGGGATGACAGATCGTTAAAACGGATCAGAAAATACATCCTCAACAATCCAAAGAATTGGGGAAAAGATAGATTCCACCAGACCTGTGATATGAGATAGTACGAGGGATAAATGTCAATTATTGAAGACCTGAAAAATATTTTACCCGAAGACCGGATCAAAAACCGGTTGATCGATCGCCACAGCTATGCCCGGGATGCCAGCTTTTATCGGTTAATCCCTGAAGTGGTGGTTCAACCGGAGAATGAACAGGAGATCATTGATCTCTTTAACTACTCTCAGCGTGTTAATCTGCCCCTGGTCTTCAGAGCTGCCGGCACCTCCCTTTCCGGGCAATCCATCACAGATGGCATATTGGTGGAGGTCAGTCGGAAGTGGCAGGAATTCATTTTCGATAAGGAGCGACAGACCATTCAATTGGAGCCAGGCCTGATAGGCGGCCAGGTAAATCGACGTCTGGCTGCCTATGGTCAAAAGATCGGACCGGACCCAGCCTCGCTGGATGCCGCCATGATCGGAGGGATCATTGCCAACAACGCCAGCGGTATGTGCTGCGGGGTCAAGGACAATGCCTATCATACCATGGATTCTATCAGATTCATTCTGCCTAATGGCCAGACCTATGATACACAGGATGAAGCTGCGGATGGTCAGTTAGAACAACAAGCTCCGCAGATCCATAGTGGCTTATTAAAGTTGCGAGAACGCCTGCTGGCCGACAAGGCTCTTTATGAACGGATCCGGGATAAATACACCCGGAAGAATACTCAGGGTTATTCCCTGAATGCCTTGATCGATTATGCAAAACCGATTGATATTTTGGCACATCTGCTGGTTGGCTCTGAGGGCACGCTGGGATTTATATCCAAAGTTCGCTTAAAGACCCTGGCAGATGATCCCCATAAATCAACAGCACTGCTCTTTTTCAAAGATATTCGATCGGCCACTGAATCAGTCCTTCCACTTCAACAGGCTGGGGCTCAAGCCCTGGAACTGATGGATCGGGCGGCGCTAAGATCAATCGAGGATGAGACCGGGATGCCGGAGGAGATCAAAACACTCCCGGAATCAGCTGCAGCTCTGCTGTGTGAGTTTCAGGCACCCTCCCCTGAAGGCCTGGCCGTAAAGGTTCAGGCTGGACTCAAGGTATTGAAATCGGCCGGGTTGGTTCATCCGGTCAATTTTACTGAGGTGGAAAAGACCCGCCTGCTGTACTGGAAGATCCGTAAGGGTTTATTGCCCTCAGTGGGTGCGGTTCGTAGATCCGGTACCACTGTTATTATCGAGGATGTTTGTTTTCGTTTAAAAGATCTGGCCGATGCTACTCTGGATCTCCAAAAGCTATTCAAAAAACATGCTTATGATGATGCCATCATCTTTGGCCATGCCAAGGATGGCAATCTGCATTTCGTCATCTCGCAAACCTTCGCTGATGAAGCTGGAAAAAAACAGTACAAAGATTTTATCAATGATGTGGTTGAAATGACGGTTGGCAAGTATGACGGTGCCCTCAAGGCGGAACATGGTACCGGCCGGAATATGGCACCGTTCCTGGAGACCGAATGGGGATCGGTTGCCATGGAGGTCATGCGTGAACTGAAAGCACTCATTGATCCTGACCACCTGTTAAATCCAGGAGTGATTATCAATGATGATCCTGAGATCTATCTAAAGAATATCAAGCCAACACCCACTATCGAAGCAGTCGTGGATAAATGCATAGAATGTGGATTTTGTGAAACCTGGTGCCCGTCACAGGATCTGACTATGACTCCCCGACGCCGGATCGCTACCTGGCGTGAGATCCAGCTGTTACAGCAAGGCGATTTTACCGAACGTGAGACTGCTCAGATATTATTGAAAGATTACCACTATGAAAGCGTGGATACCTGCGCTGTAGATGGATTGTGCGCACTTGGCTGTCCGGTCAACATCGATACTGGCGATCTGACCCGTCATTTCCGGCAACAGGAAAACGGGATGTTCGGTCGACGAATTGCGTGGTGGACGGTGCGCTACTTTAGCTTTATTGTGGAAATGATTCGCCTGGGCTTGAACCTGGCTACTCCACTGGTCAGACTGCTGGGGAGTGAGCGGATCGTAGTTTTTTCAATGAAATTGTACCACTGGACCGGGGGGCGATTGCCAGTCTGGCATAAGTATATGCCCACGGGGGGGAAGGGTGTGCCCATCATCCAGTTCAAGAATCCGAAAGAACAGGAAGAGGTGGTCTATTTTGTTTCCTGTTTGAATCGGGGTATGGCTAAAACGCCGGGTGAGACCTATAAGATCAGTACTGCTCAGGCGTTTATCGATCTGCTGCAAGAAGCTGGTATTCATCCCATTTATCCTGCTCATCTTGAGGAACTGTGTTGTGGGACCCCGTACTCATCAAAAGGCTATACCCAGGCTTACAAGCTCATGGCCGAAAATACAGTCCGATCACTCTGGAAAACGACGCGACAGGGGGCCTTACCCATCGTCGTTGATACCTCACCCTGTACCTATAAGATGCTGCACTATGACTCTATTCTGGAAGGCCTGGATCTGGAGCATTGGAAATCAATCAGGATCATAGATATTATTGAATATTTGAATGATACTTTGATCCCTCGGTTGGAGATCAAGGAACAGGTCGGTAAGATCGTTTTGCACCCGACCTGTTCGACCCGCAAGATGGGCCTGGAGGACAAGCTGCATTCAGTGGCATGTGCCTGTTCACCGGAAGCTATTGTGCCCGAGAATGTGGCTTGTTGTGGTTTTGCCGGTGACCGTGGTTTCCTGGTTCCGGAGCTCACTGAGAGTGCTACCAGACGGGAAGCTGATGAAGTCAGATCCATGCCAGGAGTACATGGTTATTATTCCACATCCAGAACCTGCGAAATGGGGATGAGCAGTGCCACTGAAGAGACCTATTCCTCTCTGGTCCAACTGGTGCATAAGGTGGTTTTTGGTGAGGGGGCATAGCCTTAGGTAAAATGATCTTTCTAAGGTTCAGCACGGGAACCTTGCGTGCAATGTCTCTTCTGAATTGGAGTAAAACCCATAGTCCCACCACCCTATGCGAACAGCCATAAAATCCAGATCACTGCCACGGCTGATCCCAGAATATCCATGAGCAAACCGCTCTGGATGAAAGCTCTAATTTTCCGATTAATCGAGCAGCCTGCCTGCTTGCATCTAGCATAATTCCATCAGCATCTCTAGCCCTCAAAAACAAAGCAACAATTCATGTCGTCATCTAGCCTGAATAATTCATAGCCACCAAGTCGCGCAGACACCAAGTTTTAAAAAATATATACTTATTAAAAATTATCACTCACAGATGCAAATAATTCTGTTTAAAATGACCTGCCCATAACTTTAATAATCTTAGTAGCTTAGTGGCAATAAATCATGAATAATGCAGACTAGATGAACATAAAACATTATGGAACAGACCGCTGACCTTATCTCTCATGCTCGATCAATACTTCAGCTACAGCTCTAGAACAAGCAGCCAGGTCATTCAGATCGTAGCCACCCTCCAGACCAACCAGGAGGTGGGGAGTGAGCTCAAGACAATAGCGGGTGAATTCAGCGAAGTGTTCCGGTAGGAGTTGCATCCCACCCAGTGGATCATTTTGACTGGCATCAAAGCCAGCGCTGATGATCAGTAATTCTGGTTCCCAGGATTTCAGGAAAGGGAGTACCTTTTTGTCAAAGGCGCTATAATATTCATTTTTTCCAGATCCCATGGTCAGGGGGATGTTCAAGACATTCTGATGGTCACCTGTTTCATATTCAGCCCCAGTCCCTGGATAATAGGGCCACTGGTGCAGCGAGCAATAGGCCATATTGGGATCCAGCTCCAGGATATGTTGCGTCCCATTCCCATGGTGGACATCCCAGTCCAGAACGGCCACCCGCTGGATACCTTTGACCTGTATCGCATAGTTTGCTGCAATGGCACAATTGTTAAACAGACAAAATCCCATGGCCTGATCCGCCTCTGCATGATGCCCCGGGGGCCTGGAGAGGATGAAAGAGGACTCTTTATGCTGAATGATCCGGTCTACACCGTCCAGCCAGGCTCCGGTGCTCCGTAGCGCAATATCATAGCTTTCGGGACTGACCGGCGTATCAGCGTCCATGCTGTAGCCTCCGCGTTCTGCTGTGTTCCTAACATTCAGAACATGAGCCGAGCTATGTACCAGCTTTAATTCCACGGGGGATGCCGATCGGGGCTCGATCCATCGTAACTGATCCTGATGAGGGCTCTTTTTGATCCCATCCACGCAGGCTTTGAGTCGCTCAGGTCGTTCGGGATGACCAAATCCAGTATCGTGCTGGAGAAATCGATGGGTATAAATGATATTTATCATGGAGCAAAGATATTCAAATCTTATGCCCGTAACATCTATATGTAGGGAGAAATTAAAATAATTATGTGCTGTTGATCCCAGGGGTCCGCATGGATGGTGGTGTATGGATATAGCCTGCTGCATCCCTTGTTGATTAACCCCCAAAAGATCTATGGTTTGCATTTCACCTATTGCAAATCTGACCTGCAAGGTTTACTTGTGACCCATGAGTCATATAATGAACAATAATTCAGAAAAAGTCGTACTCAGTCGTAAAGAACGCGATAAATTACGCAATAAAGAAGCCATCCTGGATGCCGCGGTCCACCTTTTCGCTCAAAAGGGGTTTACCCAGACCAAGCTGGAAGATGTGGCTGCTCTGGCAGAATTCGGCAAAGGCACGATCTATAATTATTTTGAGAATAAAAATGATCTGCTCATGTCTGCTTTCAGCTATGCCCTGGGCAAGGTGATCGACTATATCGAAGCACAGTTGGCCAGTGTCATAGACCCCCTGGATAGACTCCGCCTGATCGTTAATGCACAATTCGACTATTACCAGAGCAATGAAGATTTTCTCAGGGTGATTGTGGCCAATCAACAGATCATCGGTAAAATGATCCACGAAAAACCAGGTCAAGGATTGCATTTACGCTTTATGCATCTGCGGAAATTAATGATCAGGGAAATCCAGACTGCCATTGATAGAAAACTTATAAGAGCAGGTGATGCCACCCGCTATGCATCCTATTTGAGTGGGATGATCCATAGCCAGGTGCGTTCTTTGAATAATCATGAGATCAATATTGATGAAGTCAAATCGAATGAGATCGTAGATATCTTTTTAAATGGAGTGAGTCATGTATAAACATTTGTTGATCCTGGTCATCATGCTTGGGTTAGCCTCGGGGGTCACCATTGCCCAACCAATGGCATTGAGTCTGGATCAAGCCCTTGAACTGGCATTAAAAAATAACATTAATATACAGAATGCCCAGGAGGATCTGGTCAAAGCCAGGGCGCAACGTAAAGAAGCATTTTCAGCGGCCCTGCCCGTGATCTCTGCCTTTGGCCAAGCCTCTCACAGTTTTTCCATCGCCACCCAACCCCTGGCCTTCCCCATACCATTCGGTGTTATTGATGACAATGGTGTTCCCGTTCCACTAACAGATGCCTCAGGGAATTCCGTTCCCCTCACCGATCCCTACGGGAATATCATACCTGGGATGAATCTGCAAATGACCGGGGTCCAGCTGGTACCGGTGGATCTGGCTTTTGGCACTGACAACACCATGGTCTACGGTATAAATCTTACGCAACCCCTGTTTGAGGGGCGTGTTATTGCTGCTATTCGCGGCGCAAATGTCTATGGGGATCTGGCGACTTCAGCAGCTGAAGTCACCCGGCTCTCAGTCATTGAAAACACCAAGAAAGCCTTCTTCCAGGTACTCCTGGCAGACAAAATGGTCTCTGTCATGGAAAATTCACTTGAGGTCATGGAAAGAAATCTGGCCAACGTGACGGCTTTATTTGCCCAGGGTAAAATAGCTGAGTTTGATGTAATTCGTGCTGATGTCCAGGTTGCCAATCAAACAACCATGGTGAGCAATGCCCGGAAAATGAGTGCCCTGGCGCAGGCCGGTCTAAAACGGAGCTGCGGAATTAGAATTGGACAGGAGATCGTAACCGTTGGCAAGCTTGAGGTCAGTGTCAAGGCTGATCTGAATCTGGCTGATCTGGAGCGTAAAATGTTAGCAAATCAACCCCTGCTGGATCAGCTCAATGCCAATGTGAGACTGATGAAAGAGAACATTCTCATGGTCAAGGCCGAGTTTATGCCTTCCCTCGCGCTCACCGGATCTTATCAACAAATATTACCCTACGATAGTGGTGAATTTAACACCGCTGAGTTCAGAGAGTCCTCGTCGCTAGCCATTGGTTTGAATTTACCATTATTTAATGGTTTCGGTTCAACAGCCAGGGTTCAGAAAGCCCGGGCTGATCATCGAAAATCTGAATATCAGCACCAGGATGTTAAGGAAAATTTACTGTTGGAACTCAAAAGTATCTACCTGAGCATTGTTGAATCATCGCGTATGATTGAAGCTGGTCGTAAAGGTGTCATTCAGGCTCACAAAGGCGTTGATATGGCTCAACGCCTGTTTCAACAGGGAATGGCCAGTCAACTTCAGGTGCTGGATGCCCAATCCGCCAGCGACCAGGCTGATCTGGGTCTATACCAAGCATATTTTGAATATAACAGTGCCCGGGCAGCTTTGACCCGTGCTCTTGGAGAAGAATAATGAGTGCAATCAAAACACCAAAGGTCCTGATCTTAATCGCTCTGGCAGGATTCATACTTACAAACTGCAGTTCTGAAACGGAAATTGAAGAACGACTGGAAATCAGTGTACCAGTGGCTCTGGAAACCGTCCAACTCAAACCCTTTCAGATCGATTATCATAGTATTGGTCGGGTGGTCTCTGAGAACCAGACTGTCCTGCTTTTCCAATCAAGTGGGCAAGTTGATTCTGTCTGGGTGTATCCGGGTGATTATGTTGTAAAAGGTCAGCGGCTAGCCAGTATCAAAACCGATGTCTACCAGACCATGTTTATCCAGGCTACCTCCCTGTATGAAAAATCCAAACGGGATCTGGAAAGTTCTCGATCACTATTTAAATCCAATGTGATCTCAGCGGATCAATTTGAGCTGGCTCGCATCGGCCTTGATAATGCCAGGGCTGCCTATACTCAGGCTAAGAATGCCATGGACAACACAATATTAACCGCACCTTTTGATGGCTGGATCGTCATTAAGAACTTGAATGTGGGTGATCTGGTTGCACCTGGCGCGGCCCAGCAGCCGCCCTATGTCCTGGCTGATATGGATCATTTGAAAGTTATCATCCCTGTACCGGAAGCCCGAATTGGTCAGATCATGAAGGGCCAGCGGACCCAGGTAAAATTTAAAACCTTTCCGGACCGGACCTTCACTGGTGCAGTTCTCAGAGTCGGTATGGCTCCCAAGGATTTCTCCAACAACTATGATGTAGAAGTTCGTTTGACCGGTGATCTGACAGGTCTGAAACTTGGCCTGGTAGCCGATGTTCGGATCGTCCTGGAATATTTTGAGGAAGCTCTGGTCCTGCCCCTCAATCTGATCCAGGATGATGGTGTCTCACAGTTCATATATTTGGCAGAGAATGGACGAGCCGTTCGCAAAGATGTGTCTATTCGTGCCTTGGCTGGGTCTGAAGTATTTGTCCAGGCAGATGTACAGGCTGGTGATGTCCTGATCGTCAAGGGGCACAGTGATGTGAAGGACGGTACACTACTGGATATCGTGGAGTAGGGAAGGTCAACTCATGAAAATTTCAAAAAAAGCCATCGATCATCCCATGGGCATCATTTTTGGCGCTGTGGGTATCTTTGTGGCAAGTCTGGTTGCTTATTTCACGCTGCCCCTGGAGTTGGTCCCGGATGTGGAAATACCCTATGCTTTTGTTTCAGCCACCTATGTGGGTGCGGCACCTTCTGAAGTAGAAACTGAGATCCTAAAACCCATCGAAGAAAAGCTTGCCCAGCTTCAAGACGTGGAAGAGGTCGTTGGATATGCCATGCAGAATGTGGGGTTTATAACCATCAAATTTTCAGCAGATGCAGACCTGGAGACCAGCCTGAATGACCTGAAAGAGAAAGTGAATGAAGCGATTCCTGAGCTCAGCGAGGAGGTTGATAATGTGACCGTTCAGGATGTAGATTTTGCCGACTCACCCATCAGTATCTTAAATATATATGGAGATTTCTCACCGCACATTCTGCGGACCCAGGCAGAATTGATCAAGGATCACTTGACCAGAGTCAGTGGGGTAAATCAAGTGGAAATGTTTGGTGGGGAGGAGCGTGAAGTATCGGTTGAGTTGGATCCCAACCTGCTTCTGGCGAATAATCTGAGTATTCCTCAAGTGTTGGTGGCTCTGAAACGCAGCAATTTGAACTTCCCAGGGGGCACCATAAAGCTGAAAGGTCAGGATATCTTTGTCCGAACCGTGGGTAAATATACAGATATCTACGATATTGAGAATACCATTCTGAGTGTGGATGCTTCAGGGAATGTCAAGCGAATCAAAGATGTTGGGGTGGTCACTGATGGATTTGAAATACCCTCCAGCTATTCCCGTTATGAGGGTAAGAATAGTGTCACATTGCTCATTACCAAGCGCCCTGGAGCTCACATCGTTGAAGCCACTGAGGCAATCGAGGCGGCGGTGGATGCTCTGGCTGAGAAATTTCCGCAAGGAATGGAGTATGCCTATACGGCCAGGCAGGCGACCGATATAGAGAAACAAAACAGCCAGCTCAACCAGAATGCTGCCTGGGGTATCCTGTTTGTGATTCTCGTCCTGCTGGCAGGGATCGGGTTTAAGAATGCCCTGATCGTATCAATTGCTTTACCTTTTGCTCTCATGTCCTCTTTCCCTTTGATGTATTTGTTTGACCTGGACCGAACCGGTATTTCCATGTTTGGATTGATCATCGTATTGGGGATTGTAGTAGATGGGGCCATCATCGTGGCAGAATCCACCTATCGACACATGGAAGAAGGTCTTGACCGTCGGGCAGCTGCGATCCAGGCCATCGACGAGGTCGGTGTTCCTATCATGACCTCAGTTCTCACCACCATGGTGGCTTTTGCTCCCATCATTTACATGTCCGGTACCATGGGACAATTTCTGTCCGTTATCCCGAAGGTGGTCATTTTCACCCTGGTGGGAGCCTTTCTGGCTGATCATTTCCTGATCCCTGTGTTGGCTTCAAAAATGATGGTTGTCACCAAGCAGGCCGAGATGCTCAGCGGAGAGTGGATCGGTAAACGGTTCTATACTCGCATGGTTGGTTGGGCATTACACCATCGCTGGACCGTGGTGTTCGGCATTACGGTGATATTTTTTATGTCCATTGCCGTTGTTGGGATCTCTGCAGTAAGCGACACAAAACTAGTGAAGCTGCAGATATTCCCGAAAGTTCCTAAACCCAGGATTATTTTTGATGTAAAAACTCCGGCGGGGAGTCAACTGGATTATACAGATGAGGTCATAAGAGAGCTGGAAAATTACTTGATAACCTTCCCTGAAGTGGATCGATACGTCTCCACAGTGGGTGAGAGTGGCGTCCAGAATGTCCGGATTGCCCAGGGGGGTGGTAAGGGTGCTGAAATCGGTCAGATCAACATAGATCTCGTGGATAATAAGGAACGTGATCTTTCTGTGGAAGAATTGATCGAGATCATGGATGCCGAGCTCTCCCGCATCCCCGGTGTGGATATCACAATTCAAACCATCCAGGAAGGACCTCCGGTTTCAGATAATGTAATTATTGATATCAGTGGTGATGATCTGGTGGCAATCGGATTTGTTGCTGAGCAGGTAAAACGGGATCTGGCAACCATTGACGGTGCCTTGAATGTCGTGTCCAGCCTGGGTGTGCGTCGCACCGAATTTCAAGCCCGCGTGGATCATGATCGAGCCGCCAGCTATGGCCTCTCCAGTCAGGAGATCAGTAATACACTTGCGGCAGCTCTCATCGGTATGGAGGCAACTACCTATTCCGATGGTCTGGATGATATTCCAGTGGTCGTGCGGTTGGCTACGGAAGGGGATGACGCAGTTGATGCAATACGTAACCTGAATATTATGAACCAGATGGGACAAATGATTCCTTTTGAGAATGTTGCTTCTTTGGAGCTGGGCAGTAGTGAAACCCTGATCAAACATAAAGATTTTAAGCGCAATATTTCGGTCTCGTGCGATTTGGCCAAAGGCATTGATGCTACGGATATCCGCCGACGCATGGATCCCTATCTGGCCAGTTTGACAGTCCCCAACGACGTCACCGTTGAATATGGTGGTATCGAAGATGAAGCTACAAAATCGTTTGCCAGCTTAGGACGATCAATGATCATCGGGTTCATGGTGATCATGATCATTCTTAGTGCGCAATTTCAATCCGTCAAACAACCCTTCATTATTGCTTTAACTATTCCACTATCTTTTATTGGGGTCATTTTTGGTCTGATGGTGACCCGGGTTCCGTTTGGTATCATGGCGTTCTTTGGTGTGGTTGCACTCATGGGAGTGGTGGTAAATGATGCCATTGTTCTCATCGCTTATGTGAATGATCTACGGCAGGGTGGGATGCGCGTACGGGAGGCTTTGATCAAAGCTGGCCGAAATCGGTTGCGACCCATTATTCTTACCACGATCACAACCCTGGCCGGTATGATACCGCTGAGTTTGAATCTGGCAGGTGGAGCAGAATACTGGAGACCATTGGCTGTGAGTCTGATCTTTGGTTTAGCCATTTCATCATTCTTGACCCTGGTGATCGTACCGGTTCTGTACTCTCTGATGGAGAGTCGCAGAGAGCAGAAAAATCTGGCAAAAGCAAGTTAGTAACAAATCTTTTACGATGGGCTTAATCGTGGCCTTGAACTTGATGTCTGACTATGTTAGCTGCTGATGATCACAAGTTATATTGTCTAAATCTAAATAAAGAATCGAGGAGATTCATTATGAAGAACAAATCTGTATTGGCCGTGTTGCTAATCCTGTCGCTGTTTGCTCTGGGGCAAAGTGCCGAACGTTTGGTTCTGGCAGAATTTTTCACAAACGCTGGCTGATCTTACTGTGGCCCCGCAGGGGCGCAGCTGGACGTGTTCCAGCAAAATCATCCCAACGAATATACAACCATTTCCTACCACATGTCATGGCCGGGTACGGATCCCTACTACAACTATAATAGCGCTGATGGTAACTATCGCCGAAATTATTATGGCTTGAATTGGGTTCCATATATGGTCATCGATGGTGAAAACGATGAGTCAGATGTCACGGGCTGGCAGAATCATATACTGGCCAATGCTGAGACGACAGCTCCGTTGGAGATCACCATTGCCGGTAGCTTCAATTATCAGACTGGTGTGGGAGCTTGTGCTGTCACACTCATGCCTGAAGCCGGTATCAGTGGAAATTACACCTTACATGTCGTACTGGTTGAAGACAACCTGTATTACATGGGGAGTAATGGTTATCCTGATCATCATGCAGTAATGCGTGATATGTTTCCCAGTTCATCCGGGACCAGCATCAGCCTGGAAGCAGGCGTTCAAAGCCTGGAAAGCCTTTCTTTTTCCATTCCTGGCGAATTGGTTGTAGAAAATTGCCGCCTGGTGGTCTTTGTTCAGGCGAATGATCACACAGTGGTAAACGCCACAACCGTGCATATCAATGATATTGCCCCGGTTAATATCCCGCTGCTCTCGCTAATGGATTCAGAAATTAGTATTCTGGATGATGATGGTGATGACAAATTGAATCCGGGTGAATCAGCCAATATCACCCTCACTGTTGAAAATTCCTGTGACTGGGTTGATGCCGAGACTGTGATGGGTTATCTCTCAAGCCGTAACCCGCTGGTAACCATCTCTGATAGTGTGGGTAGCTATGACCTGATCGTTTCCTGTGATTTTATTGCCAACACAGCTGATCAATTTCAGATCAGTGTCTCAGCTGATGCGCCGGCAGTTTCTGAATTGGAGTTTGAGTTAAGGTTGACCGCCAATCAAGATTCTGAAGCTCCTTATGAGATAACCGTGCCCTTTAATATCTCAATGAATCATTTCCAGAACCACTTTCCGTTCAGTGTCACTCAGCCACTGGTGAGTGGGAATGCTGTGATTGATCTGGATGGTGATGGAACACAAGAGATCATCGTTGGTGGTACTGATAGTCTCATGCATGTCCTGACCCTTATGGGTGAGGAGTTGACCGGGTTTCCTTACCTGGCCAGCAACAAAATTCATAGTTCGCCTGCCATTGGCGATCTGGAAGGTGATGGAGACCTGGAAATAGTGTTTACCGATCGTGATGGAAATATCAATGTAGTTCAACATGATGGTACTGGCGCTGTGATTGCAGAAGCTGCTTATTATCTATTTGGGTCACCTGCCTTATCGGATCTTGATGGAGATGGAGATCTTGAGATCATTGCCACTGGATTCGGCTATGATGTGCTGGCCGTCCATCATGATGGAACAGCAGTTGATGGCTTCCCGAAAATTATCACCGGTGAACGTATGTCGGCTGGCTTGTCGGTCGCCGATCTGGATGGAAATGGCTTTGATGATATTATTTTTGGTACCTGGGGTGATAATGTTCATGTTCTGGACAATGCTGGAAATGAGCTCAGTGGCTTCCCGGTGAACATCGGTGACGATGTCAAGGCATCTCCCGTTATCGCTGATCTTGACGGTGATAATCACCTGGAGATCATAGTTGGTCAGGACGATGGTTCTCTGTATGCAATATCTGCCACTGGCGAGATCCTGTGGATTAATGAATCAAATACTTCACCGGTCCGGAATGCAGCAGCCCCGCTGGATATTGATAATGATGGCTTACTAGAAATCGCATATACTGCCATAGATGGATTTATTAATGTGGTTGACCATCTGGGGAATGACCTGGCTGGATGGCCTCAAAGTGTCGGGAGTGGCTGTAGCAGCTCACCTGTCATTGCCGATCTTGATGGTGATGGTGTTGTTGAGATCATCGTCGGCTCAGATGATGATGTTGTTTATGCCTTCCACGTTGATGGAACCCTGTTTGAGAATTTCCCACTTGCGGTACTGGGTGATGTCCGAGGGACAGCAACCCTGGCTGATCTGGATGAAGATGGGAATTTGGAGATCGTCATTGGAACCAGCCTGGAACTGGTGGTCATTGATGTTAAGATGGCGGCTTCAGTTTCTGAACTGTGGAGTACTGCCAGGGGTGATTATCTCCGAACAGGTGCTTATACCTACGGCATACAGCTCGCTACAGATCCTCTAAGCCAACTGCCCCATCGTCTCAGTTTAGAGCAGAACTTTCCAAATCCATTTAATCCTGCCACCCGGATTCGATTTGGAATCCCCAACCCGGGACTGGTAGATCTGATCGTTTACGATATTTTGGGTCAGGAAGTCGCTACTTTGACCTCAGCTTTCTATGATCAAGGATGGTATGAGTTGCGTTGGGAAGGGTATGGTAATAATGGAAAACCGGCTGAGACAGGAATCTATTTCGCCAGAATCCAAACTGGAGGTTTTACACAGGTCGTAAAAATGATGCTGATCAAGTAAGCATTTGATAAATACAGGCTGTACAAGAGGCCATTTTCGGATGGCCTCTTCCATTTTCAGGATCACAAGCTAGAACTGTCCTGTTTGTTCGATGAAAACGTTGCTTATATTCCCCCCGTGATAAGTCCAACAGATTCAATTTTATTATTAGCATGGCGGAATATAAATGTATGAAAATAGGTGTGTCAGACTGCCCTTCCACAAGCTCTCGAAGGGTTTTTGGGGCAATTTAACTTCCCATGGCATACGTCTACCTTCATCGGTTTAATAGTTTGGAGTCAGTGCATGAGACCAGCTGGAAAATCTCTTAAAGGGAAAGCGCTTTTAGCAAAGATCAGAGCCGATTTCATCGGAATCGCTACACCCTATGTAAATGTTACCGGCCACTCAATACCCAGGATCTATTTGGATTCAACTGCCAGCTCACTGATGTTACGTCCGGCTGCCAGCATTACCGAAAAATTCATGGCTCATTATTCCAACACCCATAGCAAGCTGCATCATAGTGCTCATATTTCTACATCTGCCTATCAATGGGCGCATGAGCGTATTCTTAGCTTTCTGGGTGCCGATCCCGAGATCTACACTTGTTTTTTTACCGGGTCCGGAACCACTGGCGGAATCAATCGGATGGCTCGTGTTTTCAGGGATCTGCACCCTAAAAAAGGTACTGCGATAATCTCTATCATGGAACACCACTCCAATGATCTTCCCCACCGGAAGCATATGCGAAAGGTCATCCATGTCCCGGTAGAAGGGTTGAACGAGAATAAAATGTGTATCAGTTTACCCAAACTGGAAGCCGCTTTAAAAGCGGGGCAGGGGCAGATCAATTATGTCTCCATTACCGCAGTCAGCAATGTGACTGGAATCATCAACCCCATCCATGAGATCGCTCGATTGACCCATAAATATGGAGCGCTGATCATGATCGATGGGGCTCAGAGTGCGGCTCATTTACCAACCCGGCTTTTTTATGCAGATGATCCGGAATCAAGTATTGACGCCTTTGTTTTCTCCGGACACAAAACCTATACGCCTGGTTCTCCAGGTGTGGTAATCGCCCGCCAGGATCATCTAATCAAAATTGAACCGGAAGAGGTTGGAGGGGGCATGGTTGAGCGGGTGCTAGAGGACCGTTATCAGGTGAAAGACAAATTTCCTGATCGTGAAGAAGCAGGAACTCCCAATATCCCCGGTGCTATTGCCTTAGCAACCACCATTGAGATCCTGGATCGGATTGGGATGGAGACCCTGGCTGAGGAGGAAGATATCGTCCTGACCTGGGCCCTTACCGCCCTGGGAAAAATGGAAAAGGTCACGGTATATGGCGGTGCCGATACAGCATCCTGTCCCCGAGCAGCTTCTATTTCCTTTAACATCCAGGGAATCGATCATGGCCTGGTGGCTGCTATTCTGAATGATTACTTCAATATTGCGGTTCGGAATCAATGTTTTTGTGCTCACCCCTATGTGAAAGAAATGATGTCAGACGATCTGGAGCAGGTCTTTGGCATCATCAATTTTGGTGATATGAGTCCTGAATTCATGCGCAAGGCAGGGATGGTAAGAGCCAGTTTTGGGTTGTACTCAACCCTGGGGGATGTGGAAGCACTCCTGGCTGCTTTGGAAGATATCATTGCCCATGCTGATCAATATGCTGATCACTATGAGATCAATAGCGAAAATGACTATATTCATAAAACTTACCGCCCACGGTTGGCTGAGGTATTCGATATTAAACGGGCTGTGGATGATTATTTGAGTTTGTGAGTTGCAAAATACGCTGGGAGGATCAGGCCAAAACGCTTCCCACAAACTACCTGACCATTTCTTTTAGCCTCAGGATCCTATTTTAAGAGTAACAATTTGCCGCTGGAAATAAACTGGTCACCGCTTACGGTAAAAAAATAATTCCCGGAGCTGAGTTCATGACCCTGATCATCCCGTCCGGCCCAATTTAGCTGGAGGTCGCCAGGCTGTAGCTTTGCTTTGATCAATTCATAGACCAGCCGACCCCTGGCATCATATATCTTCAACTTCAGATCACCCGTTTGATTCCATGTTACTGGAATGATGGTTCTGGCATTGAACGGGTTGGGAAAAGCGTGAATCACTTTTGAATGGTCCGGGGTTACCGGGGGAGCAGAGATCTCAATTGAACTCAAAACATCAAACAGGTCTGTCGTAGCATCAGCCCTGAGACACAGCAGGACATTGGTGGCTAGTTGGACCCAGGGAATTTCAGCCAGAACGCCAGTTGGAGGAGGCGTACTCATGATGGCTCGATGGTTACTACCCTCCAGATACCAGGGCGGTTCAACTTCATCACTACCATCAAAATAATAAAGATCACCCAACACAGAGCTGCTGTATGCATAAAGATCGATCCCGTCAGAGAGGAGAAAGGTTTTGAACTCGGTGGGTAATTCATTTTCCAACACTATGAGAGCCTGTTGAATGCCAGATTCGATATCATTTAGCAATTCGATATTCTGCATGATCCAAAAAAAGAACAACTCAGAATCCACTACCTGAGACCAACCCGTGTCATCCCATGCGCCGCCACCATAGGTCTGGGGCGGATGATCCGCCAGCCAGTCATCCCCGATGAGTTCACGCAGAACATCCTTATCCAGATCACCGTTGTGAGCAAAACTGAATTGCTGTCCGCCCGGGGTAGTGTAGATAAAAGGATGGGGGTTCTCAATATCAATAGCACCTGAGGTTGTCTGACGTAGATGCCCCAACAACACTGTTACCTCATCAGGAGCGAGTAAAAGAGCTGTTTGTTCGTAATAGGTCTCATCTGCATAGGCTTCAATTTCAGAGCGGACGGTTAAGACCTGGGGGAAGTTTTCTGTGGTTGAGTAACTGGTCATGCCCCAGCCATCACGATTGTTGTAAGGCCAGTTGCCTGAACCACCCTGGAGTCTGAGTTCTTCAAGTTCTTCCATTAGATAGGGATGAAAATGCTGGAGCGAATCCAGCTCGCTTAGTGATGCTCCCGGCAGGGCGATCACACCTAACATGCGACAGGGGATCAACGGGTTAACCGCAAACAGGGTTAAAGACAGACAAATTAAAACCCGAATCTTCATGGGAAAAGATAGCTAAAATCAAAGGAGAGCAAAGGATTTGATAAAAACAATTTAGACCGCATCCGGTTGGATGCTCCTGGTAGGGAGGGTTGTCTTGGGATTGGCTGAGATTGTTTTCCAGCTGATGAACAAATTTGACCCACCTCATTTTAAGTCTGCTGGCTGGCTTCCCGGTCCCCATTTTCAAACTGTATTTGCTTCCCTGTTGATGTCTGCACCTCGGCCAACTTATCGTCGGGAAGTTCTGGATCTATCAACTGGAGACATAATTGCCGCAGACTGGCTGGATGGAGAGCTGGAAAAACCCTTATTTATCCTGGTGCATGGAATGGAGGGAAACTCTGGGAGCCGGTATGCACGGCTTGCTGATGCAGGCCTGCCGGGATCTGGACAATGCCGCTACGGCTCCTTTACATGGGTCTCAGGATGCCGCTCATTATTATGAGGGATGAGTGCAAAAAAATGTTTGCATGACATTACTGTTCCTACACTTTATCTGGCCTCCAGAGATGATCCGTTCATCCCTGAGAATTCCCTGCCGAACGGGACATCACAAACAGGTATGGTGAGCTCACTTTTAACCAACCAAGGAGGTCATGTTGGGTTTGTCGGTCGATCAGGAAGATTCTGGATGGTCCCCACGGTGTTTCAATATTTTTCAAGCTTTGAGTGGGATAAGATAAGTAAAAGTTGAAAGTTGAAAGTTGAAAGTTGAAAGTTGAAAGTTAGAAGTTGAAAGTTGAAAGTTGAAAGTTGAAAGTTGAAAGTTGAAAGTTGAAAGTTAGAAGTTGAAAGTTAGAAGTTAGAAGTTTTATTGTATAATAATTAGAATGAGGAAATGATGAAAAGAATTTTGAATTTAAGCTTGTTGATCAGTGTGGCTCTCATGTTGAGCGTCTGTGAGAAGGCAGCAGAAATTTCTCCAGAAAGATTTAAACTGTTGTCAGATACCCTGGCAACAGAGCTGGAATACGAGCCCTGGATGGATTTTGCCCTGGAAATGAGCATGAATTATCCTGAGGAGGACGTAGCCGGTATGATTATGGTTCAAGCGACTGAACGAGCAATCATGGAGCTGGATGAAAAACGCTTTGCAAGCCTATTTGACCTGCTGCAGAATTATCCTGAAAATGGTGCTCTGGAAATGACTGACCAGATCGCTTTTGGAAATAGGAGCGCCTGGATCATGACCGACCAGAAGTTGCTTTTTAATCTGGCTCCCGAGGTCATTGCTTTCACGATCAAGACCTTCACCGAGCATGCAGCAGGTCTCCAATGGCGGGCTGAACTGGGTGCCATGATCTATGATACTGAAGCCAGTATTTATGAGGGGATGGGTGAACCCGACCAAGCCCTGGAGTCCTATAGCACTGCCCTGGAGTATTTTGAACAACCTGAAACTCTACTGCGACGCGGCCTGGTGTTTGAAAAAAAAGGTGAACTCGAAAATGCCATCGAGGATTTTATCGCTGCCCTGGGTCACTCACCCAATCAGGTCATGATCATCAATAAGGTTAAGGATGTTTATGAGAAATTAAATCCCGAGGAGGATGTTGTCGTTTTCCTTAACGACCTCCAACAAAGCTTGCAGGAAAAACGCCACGAGGAAGTTTTGGGCGAAGTCTTATTCAATGATGCACCGCAATTTGATTTCACTGACTTTGATGGTAAGGTCTATAGCAACTCCAGTATGCTGGGTAAGGTTGTTTTCGTAGACTTCTGGGCCACTTGGTGTAATCCCTGCCGGCGTGAATTACCTGAATTTCAGGCGTTTTATGAACTCTATAAAGACAATCCCCGGGTGGCATTTATTGCTGCCTCTACCGATCGAGAGCAGGAAAAGGTCAAACCCTTTATCCAAAAATTAGGATTTACCTTCCCCGTCGCTTTTGCTGGTGAAAATGCCACTAATTTTGGTGTGGAAGGTATCCCAAGTTTGTTTATAATAGGACCATCAGGAAAAATCCGTTACAAGATCGTGGGATATGATCCAGACAAGGACTTTGTCAGGGAGATGGTTTGGCGGCTGGAAAGTCTGATTAACGGGTAAATCACAAATGAAGAGGAGTGTTGTATGAGTCGAAAAATATTATTTGGTCTACTTATTCTGAGTATGGTCTTTGCCTTTGGTCAGGATGCTAAAACAGGGTGGGGCTTTGGTGGTGTCCCGGCTGTGGCTTACAACTCAGATACTGGTTTTTTGTATGGTATTGTATTTGAAGCATATAATTATGGGGACGGCTCACGTTATCCGGACTATGATTATACCATTAAGCCAACCTGGACCCGAACAACAAAAGGAAGTGGAGCAAACGAGCTTTTCTTCGACTCTAAATCATTGCTACCGAATGATATAAGAATAACCTCGTACCTTGGTTATTTGACCGAACAGGCCCTCCCATTTTACGGTTTTAATGGATACGAAGCAGGATACACGTCTAGTTTCGAGAATGCTGATTCCGGAAGCTACCGGACCCGGATGTATTATCGTCATGAGAGAAATACGCTTCGTTTGACTGCTGATTTCCAAAAGAGTGTCATCAATGAAAATATACGGGTTATCGCAGGGTTTGGTTACATAGATACCCAAGTTGATACGGTTGACGAAAGTGGCTTAAATGAGGGAAAAGAAGAAGATCTACTCCCTGTCAATGAACCAACACTCTATGATGAATATATTTCAGCAGGGTATATCGGAGCAGCGGAAGCCAAAGGTGGCTTGACCAATTACATCAAGCTGGGTTTGGTTTACGACACGCGTGACAATGAGCCGAATCCGATGAGCGGTATTTGGACAGAGGCCTTGTTGACCACCTACCCCGGATTTATGGGAAGTAATTTTTCCTTTACAACCTTTACGGCAACTCACCGCCAGTACTTCACTTTAATCGAGGATGATTTATCTTTTGCTTATCGTTTGGGATATCAGCAGAATTTTGGAGATACTCCTTTCTTCATGCTACCCTGGTATCAAAGTAGTTTTAAAGTAACTGAGGGTTTAGGGGGTTCAAAATCCCTGAGAGGTATCCTGAAGAATAGAATTGTGGGAAATACAATAGTTCTGGCAAATTTAGAAGCTCGTTGGAAGTTTTTTAGAACAGTTGTAGGTGGCCAGAATTTATATCTTGCATTAAATGGTTTTGGTGATTTTGGCCAGGTTGTTACGCCTTATGAAGTTAACGATTTGAGTGGAATAGCAAAAGAAAAGGCTGCCGAAGAAGGGTTGCATCTTTCTTATGGAGGTGGCCTGAGAATTGTGCTTAATGAAAATTTCATTATTGCAGTTGATTATGGCATGGCATCCAATGTTCAGGATGGAAATTCTGGATTGTACATTGGACTGGGATATTTATACTAGTACAGCGTATAATTTAAATATTCGGATAAAGTCGTTTTAATATTTTTTGAATATGCTTTTTGATTTTGTTGCGTTATTCGTCAGGCCGACCTGGTTAGTACTTACGGGCAAGCCCTTTTATGCCATACTTATTATACCGTTTTAGCCAATCCCTGATTGTGTGTGGATTGCGCTTTAAAGCTTTGGATATTTGAGGAGCGGTTTCTCCTTCAGAACAGAGTAGCACCATCAGCACCTTCTCGGAATCCTTTGAAGAGGCCAAGCTGCGAAACTGCTCCAGTTCCTTTCGTTGCGTTGTGTTTATGGAAACCCTTATCATAATTACCTCCGATCGTTGGTTCCCGATATAATAAACTATTATTTATATAGTTATAGATATATATGCATTTATGCTTATCTACCCAAATTGAGATCCAGTCAAGTTCGGGTTTTTCGATATCATCTCCGAATGTGCGTGAGCTTTCATGGGAGAATATGGATGCCGCAATCGCCCAGCGCCCAATCCAATCGAACTCAGTTTTCCTCCGGTTTATAAATAGATCAATAAACAAATCCTGGCTTGTCCTAGAATAGGCATCGGAGAACCGTTGTAATTCTCTCCGCATCTGGTCATCCTGTCTTGCATCTGGGTCTGAATGATCCAGGGGTTCCAGGGGATCATAAAATCCAATCAATTCATTGCGCAACCACTGGCGCAACCCTCTGCCTGTTGGATATCCGTAAGGAGCGCTAGCCCCGGCTCCCAATATAAAACAGGTCTTTCTACTTATCATTTAGGCCGCTCGAATTCCTCATTAATTGCTTTGCGAACTACACTATTCACACTAACCCAATAAAAAACTTAATGCACCAGGTATTTCCAACTATCTCAACAGCGATCATGGGCAAGTGACGAAGGATGGCTTTCCTTTTGATACCGTTATAATTGGTCATGGATTCAAAGTTTGCTTTATTGTAAAGACCCGTTATTAAGCCAGCTAGTGCAATTATAATTGTTTGGGGAAGCAGCATCTATAACACGAATTTATTCAATTAAACCAACCCTCTTGTATTCGTCAATGAAATTGTGTACCGCTGACCTAGGATTCTCTCGATAAAGCTGAAACATCGTGCCATCCATAATATGCCTTGGAAAAATCCATTCATGATTATGGACTGATGCAGCGATCACTAGCGGTGATTTTGAATATTTTAGATTATTAAACTTAAAGTAATAATGGCGAGGGTATCCATTGAAATTGACTTCGACTGCATCCGTAACATATATTTCAATCTCAGACATCAATTCTAAAATTATTTTTCGTTTTATATCCCATGATAAATTCATCCATTCATTTGGAGGTTCTGATCCAGCGAAGTGAAAAAGATCAACATATTCTATATTTTCATAAAAATTATATGGAATCCAATCGAAGGATGTGAAGGTACTTTTCAATATATTTTGAGCTTCCCCTGGATCATGGGAAGAAATAATTTCCTTTGTATCTGGATCAGCGTAAATCCCCCTAGTGCCATAATATGAGATGTTTTCGACATCATCTATCATGCCCAACCACCTGATGTCAAACTGGTAAATATTCAATTTTTCATTCATAACGAATGACATCTCATATATGTCATTGTGTTTTAGGAATTCATGTCCTAACCATTTTGCCCGAATTGAAATATTAGAACTGTTTTGGTGAAGTTTGACACTGTGAAATCTAATATTGATAAAAGACCAATTGCTCCGATCTAATAACTTTCCGATGTGTCCTGATTTTAAAAATAGTGTGTCCGTGTAGCTTCTTTTCTGGGTATCTGGAACATCAATTAGTCGTACATTATTTTCGTCAAATTGTTGACCAAGTACATTTAGAACTGCTTCAATATACCTATCCCCAACGAATGAACCGTTACGTGGTTCATTGGAAATATCCTGATATTGAGGGAGCGCAAATACCCAACAATCAGAAATACTGATATCATTAGTTGGACGACAAGAAAAAAGCACTAATAAACAAATAAAAACCAGTCGTCTATACCAAGAATATCTTTGTTTTATATCAATTGCAATACCCATTGTTAATTCTAGCCTCCGTCTGATCGCGTCTCAATAACCAGTAATCCAACTGGCTTTGATACATATTTTCCAATTGCGTGAGAGACATTTTCACATCAATGCAATGTGGCGTTGGTTTCGGATTTGGGATGCATGCAAGAATATTTCGTAAAGTGTTAATGTTCTCTTGGATTGGCCCCAACATATATGTTGATTTGCAACAATGTTGGATTGCATCAATGATTGCTGCTTCATCATCATCAATATCAATTTCATTGACTTCACCACATGTAGGGTCATAAGTATTCCCAAAATACGGCACAATAAATACCCCGCTGATTACCCAAGCAGGGTTATGCTCCCAATACTCACATAGCACTTCCTGTCCAAGTTGTTGACTAATGTTCTGTAAGATGCATGCCCTAGGTTGCTTCGTGTCCGGATCAATAGAAACGACTTCAACAACAGGTGGCGGAGGAGTATGTTGAGTACCGGCCATGACAATACAGTCTATTACGTGATTATACACTGCTAGCTCATTCTCTATTTCTTCAGGGGTGCAAGTGCTATCAAGTAGAGTGGGGTCAGGAACTTCACATGGAGCAATTGATTGGTTGGGATTCCAAAAATCAGGGCAATTGTCGCAGTCATCGCCAACACCATCATTATCCCTATCATCAGGGGATGCGTAAGGTAAATTGGGACAATTATCTAAACAATCAACGATACCATCACCATCAGAATCAATAAAACAATCTTCGATACTTAGATATTCATACTCATCTTTCTCACAAGCATCACCAATTCCATTTGCGTCTAGATCGACGTTTTCCTCACTGAATCTCCAATGGCACAGATCTGGGTTTTCCCCTCCATCTAAAAATCCATCCCCATCGACATCTTGGCAAGCATCGCCAATTCCATCACTACCATATCCAGAGGGTCCAATATTGTCAGCATTATCACTATCCGGATGGCAGTCGCATAGGTCTATACTATTCGGGACTCCGTCCCCATCGTAATCATCACTACTTGCATCCCAGGGAATTTCACCCTCGCCCCAACCCCATTCATAACGACATTCATTACACAATCTTCCACGGTTGATACTATTGAGACCAAATCCACTTTGAATAAAAAAATCGGAATTTAGATTACCACAGTTCTCCTCCCAATTTCTGCAAATATCTTCAAGTTCCTCCTCATAATTCCAATTATGAGGAAAGTCACTCATATCCCCGCACCAAAGCCTGACAAAAGCCATATCAAGGTTTATGCAATCGCGATAATCATCCATAGCCTGTATAGTATTCTCGACTGCATCCTTAAATCCGGAGTAAGTTTCAAAATAGCCATAAATGGTCAGGAATTTTGTTGCACCAATCAGCATGTAATCAAGATAATCATCTACAAAATCTACATATCCACCCGGCCCTTCCAATACTTTTATTTCATCATAGACATCCTCCCATGTCTTACCAGCAAATTGATCAGCTATGCTGGTAAGCATTTGTTCTGATAAGAAAGTCAGAAACTCAGAGCCAAAAAAGCCCATCCCCATTGAAGATTCAAGGGATTGGTAGTATGAAGAGAGGAAACGTAACTGTTCAGGTCCACAAATGTAGTTTATCCGGCCTCCTTCCTTCGCGTACCATGGCAACTCCAAATATGGATCGACACTTATTCATGGACTGGGCAGCTTCATATAAATCGTGTATGTAAAGGCTTGTATCGGATACTTCAGAAAAACCAAAAATAAATTCACCTGATGAAAAAACATGAGCATATAGTATTAAGTAAGCCGTTGAAAAATCGAGCTCCGATGAATCAGATAATTGTAATTCAAAGCTTCTGAATTCTTCAATCTCGTTAGATGTTCTGACACAATTGATCACTTCCACGCTTTGTGCAGGTAACATTGCTAAGAGTGCGTCACCAGACATAATCTCAATTCCATTCTGACTCTCAACTTTGAGCAAACCCAACTTGTCTAATGTTGAGGAAGTGAAAGATTTAATGGCAGTTGAAAACATTTGCTCCGCAGCCTCCCCTTCCACCATCTCGAAATTTTCGAACAATTCGTTAATTCTTGCTAATCTTAAATTTGGACCAGTCAACCTTTGATATGGAGCATGGTCAACATATTGTTTACTTTGAGCAGGTACATCTGGTCCAAAACAGCCAGAAGCCAGAAAACAAAAAAATACCGCAGCCACGAATACTGTGCATCTTTGATTGAGTAAATGGCGGATAGATAGTAATAACATTGAAAATCTCCCCTCAAGTAATTAAAAAACAATATATTAAATAAACAAGACGTAAAGTCTATTATTGAAATACTAATTAATGACCTATTCTAAACTAATAAAGACAAGAATAAAAGTATTTTTTATGAGTCGCATAACTACCCAGATTCCGATATAAGGGCCAGATAAGGTTTCCCGTCTAATGATTTTCATCAAAATAATTATTGAGTTCAGATAAATATCATTTCAGCAATCTTTTGCGGATCAGTCTCCTTCATTTTTTGTACCATGGCTTGTGAATAGCTCTGATCTTCACTTTTTGAGTACAGGCTTTCATTTAG
>JAJRSW010000019.1 GCA_024278595.1 Fidelibacterota bacterium
ACCATATCAGAGGACCATGTACGGGAAGCCCTGCAGAACAAACGTCAACTCTATGATAAGACAGGTGACTATCACTACGATACCATATCAGCATTTATCAAAAGCGTCCGGGGTAGTGATCCCGATGCTTCACTGTACTGGTTGTCTGTTATGCTGGAAGGGGGAGAGGATCCCCTGTTCATTGCCAGGCGTCTCATAGTCTTGGCGTCTGAGGATATCGGCAACGCGGATCCCCGGGCTTTGACCCTGGCAACTTCAGGGTTCCAGGCTGTGCATGCCATCGGTCTACCTGAAGGCGCCATTGTACTCGCGCAAGTCACGACCTACCTGGCTTCAACTTCCAAAAGCAATGCCAGTTATATGGCCTTGCGTAGTGCCCAGAACACGGTCAGGGAGGAGGGGGCCAGGGCGATCCCGCTTCATTTACGCAATGCACCCACCAGCCTCATGCAGGAACAAGGCTATGGCCAGGGCTATCGTTATCCCCACAATGAGCCGGGGCACTTTACCGACCAAAATTATTTCCCAGAGGACTTGAAGACCACTCAGTTTTATCGACCCAGCACTGAGGGAATTGAAAAACGAATCTACGAACGTCTGGTACAGCTCTGGGGTTCTCGCTTTCAGCGTCAGGAACCTAGCGGATCATGATCCATACAAACTCCCATGGCCCATCGCAATAAGCCAATAAATTCTGTACGAATCATGTTCACCATGCTGCTCCTGCTTGGTGTATCAACACTGCAAGCCGCCAAAGGTGAAAAGCTGGAACTGATCAAGGCCAATAAGATCAGTTCCTTCAACCGCAATGGTAATACCTATCGGCGCCTGGTAGGAGATGTCAAATTGCGCCGAGGCGATGCTGTTCTTACCTGCGAACTGGCGGAATTTCAGGTGGAGCGGGATGAAGCCCTGCTTACTGGACAGGTTACCATTGTTACTCCCCATTCCCGGCTCAGCGGACAAACCGCTCATTATTACGGTGATCGCGAATATATCGAGTTATTAGGTAATGCAGAGTTCGAGGATGAGCCCTTTCGGGTCACTGCTGAAAAAATGGGCTATTATATTGATCTGAAAATGGTGTTGGCCACCAATAGCCCGGTTTTGATCGATAGTGGCTCCACCCTTTCTGCTGATACAATCTATTATTATGAAGATACACAATTGGGAGATGCCCGGGGTCAGGCCAGGATGATCAATGAGACTGACAGCCTCAGTGTAACCGGCCAACACCTGCTGTACTATTCAGGAAAGGATTCACTCCTGAGCTATGGTGATGCCGAATTTAGAAAATGGACAGCTGAAGATACCACACTGCGGATCGAGTCAGACAGTCTCAGTCTGGAAGAAGGGTTTTTCTTTGCCTGGCAGAATGTGAAGTTGATCAATGGGGATGCAGTGGGGGCTTGTGGGCAAGCCGTCTATATGCGCGATGATGATGTGGCGATCATGCGTGATGACCCTGAACTGCGCGAGGATGATTTCTTGCTTACCGGGGATATCTTCAATCTATACATGGAGGAAGGGGAACTGACCTCAGTTTATGTCCCTGAAAACCCCCATTTTACCCAGGAAAAACAATTGGGGGATACCAGTTACACAGACTGGCTGGATGGCAAGGTCATGGCGGTTGAATTTGAGAATGGCCAGCCGCGCACGGTGACCCTGGTTGAAATGGCGACCTCTTTTTTCAATGTGATTGAGGAGGGTCGCTTTAAAGGCTCTAACAATGTCAGTGGTGACACCCTGTTCATCCAACTCTCCGACTCAAGTATTTCCGATATTACCGTCACCGGGGGAGCGGAAGGAAAATTCATCCCTGCTGAAAGGTCAGCTGATATTGAGTTTCCCATTACCTATCAGGCCAATCATATTGCCTATAGCATGCAGCACGAAACAACGCTGCTAAGAGAAGCAGCCAGTATTGTATATGGTGATATGACCATGCAGGCTGGCCAGGTGGGGGTGTATTGGCGTCAGAATTTGTTGCGAGCCCGCAGTCTGGTTGATACGCTTGGTTCACCAGATTACCCGGTGCTGCAACAGATTGGCCAGGAGGATTTTCACGGTAAATCGATGATCTATGACCTGCAGACCCAGAGAGGAAAAGTGGTTGCCGGTCGGACCAAGATGGAAGATGGAACTTATTTTGGTGAAGAGGTGACCCGAGTCAATCAGGATGTTCTGCTTATGAAAGATGGCTATTATACCACCTGTACGCTGGATGAAACCCCCCACTTTTATTTTTACAGCAAACAGATGAAGCTCTTCACAGACAAGATCATTATTGCCCGGCCGGTAGTGTTGTATATAGCCGATATTCCTTTGGTGGCTTTACCATTTGCAGTGTTCCCGCAGAAAAAAGGGCGCAGCTCGGGTTTTATTCTACCCTCCTACGATTATCGTCCCAATAACGGAGGGCGAGCCATTAAAGGTTTTGGCTATTACTGGGCCATGAGCGATTATTCAGATTTTAAGATGACCGGTACATTTTGGGATCAGTATGAGGAGTTTAAGCTGAGAAGTGTGTTACGCTACAAGAAGCGCTATCGGATCACCGGTAATATTGACGCCTCCATGGTCTCTGAGCGAAAAAACTTGATCGATACGGCAACCTGGAAATGGAAGCTCAATTTCACTCATAACCAGACCATTGATCCAAGTTTTACCATCAGGGCAAATGGAAAACTCTCCGGAGATGCAAATTTTGATCGGACCTATAGTCATGATCAGGATCAGCGATTGGACACGAAACTGCACTCAGGAATATCCATCAATAAAAAATTTGAATCAATCAGCAGCAGTGTTTCCCTGGGTGGTACCTACGATGAAAACCTCCAGGTCACCCGCCGCGTAGGTGAAATGCCGGAAAACTCAGGGATCAAACTGGCTGGTCCGACCCTGGCCCTGCCATCATTTAGATTTAATCGGTCCTCATCTGCCATCATCCCGATCAAGGGTAACGAAAAACAGTGGTATAACAGTTTCCGGTGGGGCTATAACAACGCCTTTAGTAATAAACGCAAGTGGAGTTATCTCTCTTACGGAAACCCGGATACCACTACTGAAGATAGTCTATTATGGGAAGAGGAGACTGTAGATACCCGGACCTGGAACCACAACATGAGCCTGTCTGGCGACACCCCGGTGCTGAAGGTCGTAAAACTGGTTGGCTCGGTGAGCTATAGGGATGCCTGGGGTTTTCGCTATTTGGACCCGGTGTTGGATGATGCCGGATATGTTCAGATCGACACAGCAACAGATGCCATCGAAACGCGGGAAATTGAAGGGTTTATCAGGCGGGGAACCTTTAGTACCCGAGCCAGCTTGAACACCAAACTATATGGTGTTTTCCCGATCCACCTGGGATCACTTCAAGCAATACGCCACACCCTTACCCCCCAGGTTTCACTTAATTATACGCCGGATTTTTCAACAGATTTTTGGGGCTACACCAAATCCGTGACCGACACCACCGGCGCGATCCATACTTTTGATCGGTTTGGCGGAAGTGATCTTGGAGCAACCCCCAGCCGGGATGCACTCAGCATGAGTTACAGCCTAAACAATATCTTTGATTATAAGCTGTTCAGAAACGAGGTTGAGAGTAAAGCGCAATTCCTGACCTGGAGCCTGGCTGGCTCATACAACTTCAAGGCTGATTCATTGAAGGCTTCGGACATCAATAGCAACTTCAAGATCAATTTGGGAAAAAACTTTAAGCTGAATCCTCGAACCACCTTTGAATTATATGAACGGGACTCTACTGGCAGACACAAGATCAATCAGTTTCGCACACCGAGAATGACCCGGGCAAGTTTCAGCTTTGGCTTCAGGATCCAGGGAGATTCCCCAGGTGGATTGAGGTCAGCTCAGGAAAGGCTCATTGAAACGGATAGTATGGAGACGGAGCTGGTAGGAGGCTTTATTCAGGATCAGACGCCAGCAAGGGGTCGGGCGAAAAAACCGGCCTGGACGGCTAACTTCAGTTTTAGCTATTCCTATAATCACCAAAATCCCCTGGATGAGGCCAAACAAACCTTTAATTTAGGAACTTCATTCAAGTTCAATCTATCTGAAAACTGGGGCATCACCTACAACCCCAGATTCAATTTGATGGAGAAAAAACTGGTAAGTGGCTCAGTGGGAGTTACGCGTGATCTGCATTGCTGGAAGATGACTCTGTCCTGGAGACCCACGGGTAACTGGGGTGGCATAAATATTCTCATCCGACCCAAAGCCCAACAACTCCAGGATCTGAAGGTAGAACATACTTCCAGGCGCCGATATTAGGCAAATTCAAATTATCACTTTGTCACCCAGGGATTCATTGTGAATAGTCTTCCTGAACAAGGTGAAGGATCCCCACTTGATGGTAAATCACTGTGCTCAAAATTAGATTCTTCAGTCGCTTCACTCCCTCAGAAAGACTAAATCCTAAAGGTACTCGATTAGAGTAAAACTATCTCTAGAGGACCCAGATTAGACGTAGATTTTTTTTCGTTCTGGATTACTTTTAATCCACGCGGTAGAAAACCATAAGTTCGGAGAGCCTGTTGTCCCAAGTTACTGAGTTGAAATCTCATCCTCTCGTGTCACATAACCTTGCCATCCTTAGAAGTAAAGATACTGACAGTCAACGATTTAGAGAAGTAGCGAAGCGCTTGTCCTCACTGGTTCTGGTTTCTGCCACTGAGTCACTGAACACAGTAGAGCAGGAGCTTGAAACGCCACTGATACGGACTTCCGAACAGGTCCTGGCGGCAGATATCTGGTTGATTCCCGTCCTACGGGCTGGTTTAGCCATGGTGGAGGCTGGCCTGGATCTTGTACCTGATGCTCATGTTGGCTTTGTGGGGCTGTTTAGAAACGAAGAGACATTATTGCCCAATCATTATTACAAAAACCTACCTGATTTTTCCAAATCAGCGAACAACTGCTTCCTGTTAGATCCTATGCTGGCTACTGGTGGCAGTGCTTGCGCAGCGATAGCTCTATTAAAGGATCATGGGGCAACAGATATTCGATTGCTTACTTTGATATCTGCTCCTGAAGGTATAAAAGAAGTCTTTGCAAAACATTCCGATGTAGTCATTTTTACGGCCTCTGTTGATGAGTATTTAAATGATCTTGGATATATCGTCCCCGGTCTGGGGGATGCCGGCGATCGATTTTTTGGTATCTGAGCTCTAAGCTCAGCCCAAAAACAGCGGAGGGGAGGACAGTCCGGGCGGACGCCTCCCCTCCTATCTCGCTAGTGCAGGACAGCTGAGATTTCTTTGTCAGCAGCTACTCGATAAAGTCAGCCTCAGCGAACTCCTCGATACTGAAATCATTTTCTGGATCAGCATCCATTTGCAGGATGAATTCAACCACCTTCTTTTGTGCTGCCTCCACCTGCTTACGAGAAACGGGTCCTTCTTTGGGTTCATACATGGCCTGCTTTTTTTGAGGCAGGTTTTCGATAATCCGGTCGCTTAGTTCCTGAGGTTGACCCTTTAAAGCCAGGGCAATGTCATCCAGGTCTAAACTATTAAAAATATCTCTTAAGATGCCATCCGGGAGGGAGGGAACATTGTCAAAGGTGAAGTGGTGTTTTTTCACTTCCTTGGCGAGTTCAGGATCTTCTTGTGAGAGGTAATCCAGGAATTTTTGTTGTTCTTTTGCTTCCATGGTTCCCAGCAAGCCAGCCATGGCTTTACTGCCACCTTCCTGATATTCAGCATGGGAGGGGATCTGTTTGGCTTTTTCCCTGAATTCAGCAGCCACCTCAAGTACGGCTTCCAGAGGAACGTCCTTGATCTTACCCAGGTCGATCATAGCCTCGGTCCGTATTTCTATCGGCAAGCGCTGCAGGAGCCTTCCCTGCATTTCAAGGGGTACCTGAGCCAGTAAAATGGAAATAGAGCGAGTCGGTTCAGAGCGTGTGAGATAGGCCAGTTGTACTTCAGTCATACCTTCAAGAAAAGCAAAAGGCTGGGAAGTCGCCTCCTTTGATTCAGCGGCAAATTTCTTGGACATAAAGGAGAAGTAAAATTCCTCAAGAACCAATTTTTTAGCTTCAAAGGGTGTGTTTTTGACAGCTGAAATATGTTGACGGATAGCTATTATCTCTTCATCATTGAGATTAGGGAATAGTTGTCCAGCCAGACGTGCACCTAAAATATCAAAGAGAATGGCCGCCTTGTCAATTCCGGCCAATTTGATTTTATCAGCCATTATTTACGTCCTTTCTTTTTCTTCTTTCCATTTTTCTCTTCCTCAACAGCTTCCGCTTCCGATTCTTCAGGTTCACCCGTATCCTTGAGCCACTCTTTAACGATACTGGAGGCCGAACCAGGTTTGCTTACAGCAAGTGAAACCACCGATTTTTTGATGCTGTCAACCTCGTTAACCAATTCTTCATCTATTTCAGGCCCAGGTATTTCTTCCAGCTCTTCAACCGGTGATTCAGGTTCCTGAATTTCCTCAACCGAAGTTTCAGTCAGGTCTTGGGAAGGAGGAATATCAGCATGTGGTGAGCGACGACGACCCCCCATCATGGCGCCAATGAGAATGGCAAGTGCAACCAGTACGGCGGCACCGATAATAAACAGCGGTAAAAGGTTTTCGTTATCCTCCGGGAGGATCGTAGCCTGAAGTCTCTGGTTTTGCAGGTCCTGCATTTGCTGCTTCAATTTATCTTCACGCTCTCTGATAGCCGTTTTCTCGGCTTCCCGGCGTTTCTGTTCCAGCACCAGCTTTAAGCGTTGTTCTTCTTCCAGATCCACGGCGGATAATTGATTCTTAAGATCATCCAGTTGTTCGGTGAGCAAGGCCAGCCGGAGGGAGTCCTGCCTCAGACGATCCTTTGCCTGCTCCTGTTGAGCCTCAAACAATTGACGACGTTCTTCTGCCAGTCGATTCTGCTCCTGTTGGCGCAGATCGCTTAATTCTTGCTCACGTTGACGAATACGATCTGCTTCATCTTGGCGGATACGCGCCAGTTCAGCTTCATGAGCATTCTGTTTTTCACGCTCTTGTTGGCGCAGTCGCGCCATTTCAGCATCTTGAGCAGCCTTATTGGCCTGTTCTTGTCTCATGCGATCCTGTTGCGCTTCCAGAGCTTTAATCTGCTGGTTTTCAGTATCTTCCTTCTGGCGTGCTTCGATAGCGGTCATCTTCTCAGCAATGGACTTTAGAAGCAATTGCTCAGTATCGGGTTTATCGCTTACGGCACCTTGAAAATCGGCCGTCAGGACCTGAAGTTTATCTCCGCGTTCACGGTTGAAGTGCGAGGCAACCATGGTTACAGTCCGGATATTTTCAATGATCTTTGGAGAAATTGGATCTTCCAGGATCACGGTTAATTCCATCTTGTTAACTCTTAGGGTTGGACCTGTTGTACTGGCCACAGTATGGCGGGAGAGGCTGGGAGTTTCCGGCTCAGCATAATCAACCAGTTTCCCCTCGATGATTCCTTCAGATACAGGCTGGAGGTCTTCTTCAAGAATCACTTCATTTTCATCCAGTGTTAGGCTGGCTTCGGCAGCAATGGTGGTACTGATTGTATCATCCAAGGCGGCGATTCGACTCAGATCCTCGTCTGCGGCATAGATCACATCTTCATTGTTATCATCCTCGACGGGTACTTCTTCTTCATAAAGTTCAAATCCAGGCGATTGGATTCCGGGAAAACCAGGAATGTCAGAGGGGATATTAGATTTTATAGGACGCTTCTTAAGAATCGTTTTGGTCTTTTTAATATCGGATCCGACCGGGCTCTTTTCTGCTGAGTCTGAGAGACCGACAGGCTTACGAACAGCTTGAGAATAGTTCTCCTGTTCAGGACTGATCTTCCCCTTAACACGATGTGTTTCATAAACAGTTGTGTATTGTTGGATCGGGGAGACTTCCATGACAATATTGACATTCACAATGAAGTTCTCATGACGTAGAATTCGGTAGACTGCATCACTCACCCGTTGATGGATGGTGTTTTCCAACAGGATCTTCTGCGAAATGACCTCTCTATTGGTGTCCGGTTGGGCAAACACCTGCGAGATCAACATCAGTATGGTGACCGTAACTCCTGTCATGATGTGTTTAAATGCCGGATACTTCATAAGCTTCTCCTCGTTTCCAACGTCAGTCTTAAACTAACCAATCGTTAGAAATGTTATGTCAACGCGTCGATTTTTCGCGCGGTTTTCATTGGTGGTATTTGGCACTTTCGGAGCCGTATCTCCAAAACCAATGGCTCTAAATTTATCTGCGGGAACACCCTGGGATGTTAGATATGTAATCACGGCACTGGCTCGAGCTGATGATAATTCCCAGTTGGAAGGAAAGGTCGCAGAACGAATGGGCACATTATCCGTATGCCCTTCCACGGCGATAGCGTAGGTGGCTCGATCCATTGTACTGACCAACTTTACCAGAAATGACTTAATGTGGTTGGATAGGCTGGCGTTCCCTGAGCCAAAAGCTAGATCACTGGCAATCTCCATTCTGACGCCCCGGGCATCCATGGAGACCTTCACCAGATCCTGTAATTTTTCTTCCCGGATCAATTTTTTCATTTCCCGGTTGATCTCTGACAGGGAGACTCTTTTTATTTTCGGACGGGAACCTTCCTGCTCTCCCAGCGATTGGGCAAACTGTTCCATTTTTACTGGATCCAGGGTGGACATGGCAAACAAAAGCACAAAAAAGGTCATGAGTAAAGTCATCATATCGGCAAAGGTTGTGAGCCAGCCGCCGCCCTCATCGGCTTGTTGTTTCTTTTTGGGAGCAATAGCCACGTTAATTAATCCTCATATACTCTGTCGCGAGGGGCCAGATAGGAATTCAAGAACTCTTTAACCAGAATAGGATGCTTTCTTGTTTTTAGCATGACGACACCATCAATGATCATATTCTGGGTCGTATTTCGTTTATCAATTCGAGAGCGTAGTTTAGCAGCGATAGGTATAAAAAATAAATTTGCAAACAAGGCACCATAAAAAGTGGTAATTAAGGCAACTCCCATGGCAGAACCTAGCTTGGCGGCCGGATCAACATCTCCGGCACCTTCAGCTGGAGGAGCACCCATGGCAAATAACATTGCCACCAGCCCCACCAGGGTCCCGACCATTCCAAAAGCTGGAGATAGGGTTCCCATGGTCTTAAAAACATTGGCTTCTGCATCTTCGCGCAGTTCACGATTAATGATTCTGGTTTCCAGCATGCCGCGAATATCTTCTTCAGAATGACCATCCACGATCATTTGAATACCATCCTTTAAAAAGAAATCTTTTACACCTGCGGTGGCTTTTTCAAGGTCAGAGGTTCCTTTGCGTGCTACAGCAGCCAGCCCAACGATCTCTCTTAAGGTGTCAGCGTCATTGTGCGTATCACCCTTGAAAACAGCCCAGAGATTGGTGTAAAGTGATAACACCTCTTTCACGGGGAATGCCATGGCTGTGGCAGCAATGGTTCCACCAAGAACGATCATGAGCGATTGGAGATCCACAAAGGTCATCGCTCCATTAGGCAAGGTCAGTGACACGCCATATACGGCGTATCCGATCAATCCAGACCCAAACAATAATCCTATAATGGTTGCAAAATCCATATGTCAGTCCTTTGTTTCTTATTCCCTTGCCGAGACAGCCGAACGGAGTCGGTTCTCATTTAAAGCGCGCAAAATATTGCGTACTTCATCATATCCGGGGTCGATCTGCAGCGCGATGTTCCAATTGATGGTAGCGCGATCGATCTGATTTAATTTGTAGTAAATAGAACCTCGCCGGGCATAGGCCAAAGCCAGATTCGGATTGTATTCCAGTGCCTCATTGATCTCAATAAGAGCATCTTCAAATTCTTCATTGTAGAAAAACCTGAGTGAGCGTGACAAATGTTTCAAAGCCTGGTTTACCTGAGCATCAGAGACGTGTCGCGCCAACTGTAGGGATGCAACCGAATCTTCCAGAACTTGATTCCTTTGATCCAACTGTTCCACCATCCGGTTCAGGTGCTCGATCTCAGCAGAGGACATCCTCAAAGAATCCCTCAGGACCAACAATTGTCGTTCCTGGGCCTTATGCCAACTGGAATCGATGACCGTGCGTATTGGCAGGCCTTCTTCGGTTACCACTCCCGATATCTTGATGCCGCCCCGCTGCTTGCTGCTTGCGGATTTTACTCGGGGTAAAAAATAATCCAGCCCGATACCAATACCGGGTGGATTTTCTCGATCTTCACCAAGATATGGCAGGTTCTGAATATTTGAAAAGCCAAGATTGATATGGTATTCCTGAGTCAGGGGCAGCTTGACCCCGGCGTTGATCCCAACCCCATCCCATTCAAGGATAAAGTCCAGACCACCGCGGTCAGCCATGATATTCGTATTCAACAACAAGCCCAAAAAGAACCCGATGTTGTTGTTCTTGGCAACTTTAAGGGTGTCCCCGGGAATACTGGTGGTATCCAGATCGAACTTGCCAAAATTTGATCCATAGCGACCCGAACCTACACCCAGATAGGTCTTCAGGTTATAGTCTGAAAAACTGTTTTCGCGACTCAGTAGTATGTAGTAAGAAAGGTTACGGACCCGCTCTTCCAGGTTGGTTGAATCAGAACTACCGGTGGTAAAACTGATATCGTTCACACCAATACCTACTGCAGTTTCACCATAGGTCAGGAGACGATTCTGGACGTGTAAAGCTAGCTCTGCTACATTGCTATTGCTGCCAGCTTGAATGGCCGATAATCCGATACGGAAGTCACGTGTAATATCAGTCTCCAGAAAAGCACCTTTATTCCAGAACTCTGTTTCAAAAACACCTCGGGTTGATTGTCCGGCAACTCCGATGCGTAGCAGATAGGGCTCATTATACAGACTGGAAGTAGGAATGTGCATCATGGGACCAGGACGTGAGTAATTCAGGGATGTTTGAGCATATACAAATAGAGCGCTTGTCACAATGATCAGGGTCAATAGTATTTTGAGGTTCTTCATCTGATAGTCTCCAGGATCAGCCTTTCGTCTCTCATTATTGCTGCACAAACCGTTTGGCCAGGATCAGGTACTCACTGCCAGGATGACGGGTTACCAGCTCCTGAAAAGCTAATTTGGCCTCTGGGAGGCGGTTCTTATTCTTAAAAGCCAGGCCGATCATGACCAGGGCATCATCCAGCTTGTCTGAGTGCTTATAGCGTTGTACTTGTTCCAGGGCGCCAATGGCCTCATCATAAAGACCTTTTTCAAAATAGCAGCGTCCAACCCAATACTGAGCATTGGCCTGCATGGTGAGATCGCTTCCGCGCTGGACAATCGTGTTGAATTCGTCAATGGCTTGATAGTAATACTGTTGATGGAATTTAGTCAGACCTTTGCGATAGGCAGTTTGCTCCTCAGCTGTGGTAAGCCGGGGCCCGATTTGATTTCGAATTTGAGGCTGTTGTGTCCTCAGGTTAACATTTTTCCAGGGTGTGTCTAATTCAGCATAGACGCTATCAGAAACCTGGGCTCCCCCGGTAACGAAAAGCGCTTTTTTGGCTGCTTTTTCCTGTTGATCTACCAAACTGGTGATCCGGGTAGACAGAAGTGCTTGATCAGTTTCGCCGGCTGCTTTGATCAGCGTGATCTCGGTTTGCAGACTGTCGATGATCCTGGTCTGGTAGAGCAGACGAATTTCGGTCTCAGCCAGTTGCTGTTGATAGCGGTTTAATTCCTCTTCCAGAACCTGTTCTTTCTGACTCAATTCAGGTGCAAATGAATTCTTTAGCCCATTATCCGGGATGGCCGTACTGCTGTCATCGATCATCAGGCCAATATCATATAGCAGGTTTCCAGCACCCGTTTGACCCATGGCCAGGCTTCCGGTGACCAATACAGCTAACACGATATATGTTTGAAGCGGGGTCATGACCTTAGTTTCGACGACTCCCAGCCAAAAAATCATGGGCCTGGTCGACGAGTTCACTTTCCGGATAATCCAAAATAAACTGGTTCATATGTTCGCGAGCCTTTAAATAGCGACCTAATTGCTGGTAGCTGATGGCGATTTTAAATAAAGCATGATCACTTTTATTGTTTCCAGTAAAGGTAAATACCTTTCCAAATTCTGTTATGGCGGACTCAAAATCTTCCAGCGAGTAATAGCATTCACCGATCCAGTATTGGGCATTGTCAGCGTAGGCACCATCAGGCTCGCGCTTGATAACCACTCGAAACTCCTGGATGGCTTCCAGATATTCACGGTTAAAATATCTGTTTAAAGCGTCATTGTAAGCCAGCCGATAGTCGGTATTAAAAGCATAACCACGTGCCATGGACTGGGCCGGGATGGATGGTTCTTCCGTCAAAACAGGGGCCTCCAGGGCAATCGGAATGTCCATGTTGAGGACCGATTTAGGGGCTGTTTCCGCTTTCACGGGAGCGACTGCTACTTGATCCAGTTTGACTTCAGTATGCGTTTGCACAGCAAGTTCACCGATCTGGATCTCCAGCGAATCGTTTAAGAGTTCCAGGTTCTTCATGCCTTGCTTAAGGGAATCGATCTCCCTGATCAGGACATAGATATTACCACGCAGGTTAATTATATCTGGATCCCTGGGAGCGGCGATCACTTCGATCTTGGGCTCTTCGGCTTTTTCTTCCAATTTTGTCTGATAAACGGAGATCTGGGAATCCATAACTGCAATACTGGCTTTCAGTTGTTCAACTTCCAGTCGGGATTCACGCAGCTTGACCACTTCGGCAGCCAGGGCCTTCAATTGAGACTGCAATTTTAATTGTTGCAGATTAGGTGTTGGAGCAGCTGGCTCTTTGGGTGTACAGGCCACCAGCCCTAACAAAGCAGTCATTAAAAGCGCTAATCGAAGAGTTGGTTTAGATGTCATGTTCTTCCCAGTCAATGGAATAACTGTAGCCGATAAAGGAACCAAAAGATTTGGGGACATAGAGTTCAAATTCTCCACTGGCTCCAGGGAAGAGAGACGTGTCGGTATTGACACCACTGGAAAAAACGTGGTGGGAACCTTTAACAAAAGCAGTCAACTCACGCGTATCACCACTCCAGTTGATCCTGAACAGAAAATTCACTTTAACAAAATCGGCTCGCCGTCCGCCAATATTTTTTACGATCCCGGAGAGAATGGTGTTGCCGCTGCGATCTTTACGCTCTTTGATGCTGCCTGAGAGAACCACATTGCCAGTATATTTACTATCCCGGGTATCACCCCTAACATCCTGGGTCCCAGCCATGGCTGCCCGATCATTATTGATATTCATGGGAACCCCGCCACGGGCTGTCTGTCCGGCTTCAGTAACAGCAGGACCACTGGGATCAGTGGGAATATTGTCCACTATCCGAACAACCTGGTCCCGGGATACGGAAAGCACACCAATAAGGGTCTTGACCTGGATATTATCCTTGTCTTGGTCGATGACATCACCAAATAGCTTGGTACCGTTCTCCAGGTGTATTTCCTTGCTATAGATACTTAAGGGGTTGGTCCAAACTTCACTCTGGGTTTGGATCTCAGCTAATTTCTTTTTTACATATTTTAATTCAGCTGCCAGACGTTTGACTTCGTAATTGATCTCGCTGGTGACGAAATCACCAGCTTCACCCTTGTCAGCTTGTTTAGTTCTTAATTGATCCAGATTATAGATCAGATTGTCAGCTTGTTCACCACTTTGCCAGGCTGATTCATCAGCTGTATTGGCTCCAACTCCAGCAGTTTCAGCGCGGTCTTTTGAATCCACCTTTTCTTCTGTTTTGTCCCAGGACTCTTCGTCCGGTGTAGCTTTTCCACCGAACATTGAACACTGTACAATTGTTAGTGTTAGTACCAATAACATAACTTGTAAGCTGTATCGCTTCATACGCAGCCTCTTCCGACTTAACATCGCTTCCAGTTTTTGTGCGGTAGTGTATCTGTCCTGCACCGCATTCGTGTAGAATTTAGGGGAATCCTAAAATCTTGTCAAGAAAATACAACTGTTTTTTAGGCACTTATGGGAAAGACTTAAGAAAATGCTTTAAGTGATACTATATATTGTGGTTTTGTATCAGGGGCTTTCTGCATATTGTGGAAAAAAAGTGGCCAAAAGCGGGGTTTGGGACAAATAAATCAAGGGTTTATGCATTTTTCTCATTTTTTTAGTAAAATTTTTGCCAGGCGAAGGGCAGGCGACGAATCCAGTAATTTTGGGATAATCGCCAGAGCCTGACGGTAAGGCTCCCAACTCGCCAGCTCGATTGCTTCTTCAAGAGATAACCACCGAAAGGTGTCATGTTCATGACTGAGAGCCGGATCATTCAGGGTAACTTCTGCTATAAATGCCGGCACCTGAATGACCTCATCTGAGGGATGAAGGTAGTAAGTTGATACATGATCCAGAGCATAAAAGCTCTGCGCCGAAAAACCAGTTTCCTCTTGGAACTCTCGCAAGCCAGCTTGCCAGGCTTTTTCACCGGGCTTCAACTTTCCGGCTACTGGCTGCCATATCCCAGGATAAGAATTGCTCTGGGACCGCCGCAACAAAAGAAAGCGCAGTCCATCTGCGGTTCGGGCTAAGGGAAAAACGTCAACGTATTGTGTGGGTGTCATACGCGGAAGATAATCAACAATCCACTCGTCGCGGATTCAAATCCACGCCTGGCCGCTGGCGGGGGTGTGATTTTTCCCTGCTTTCCGAAAGATCACCACACTATCTCCAATAAACTGAAGCTCAGCTCGCCAATGCTGAGCCAGCCAATCAAAGGTTTTTGGTGAATAGAACACCACATGGGTCTCATCTCTGATATAGTACCAGGAGCTAAAATCGATCTCATCGTAACGGATCCCAGTCATAAGCCCCAGGATACCTCCAGGCTTTAAGCAGGACCATAGCCGGTCTAACTCGACCTGGGGATGATGAAGGTGTTCAATTGTCTCAGAACTTGTTATGAAGTCATAGTGCTGATTAAAGACATCCAGGTCTGGCGCATAAAAGAAGTCATAGATAGACATCTCATGTCCCTGTTCCGCAAACATTATACTGAGCAAAGGACCAGGACCCGAGCCAAAATCAAAACCTTTTGAATGGGGCGAAATATGGTTCAACATTGGGGAGCAAAGGCGACTCAGAAAACTTCGATAGCGAGTGTCATCCGGATCGTTATTGTGCAGATCGTAGCGCTCACGCTCATCCTGCAGGGTCAGGAAATGAGCTGGATGTACAAAGATCAGATCACAGACCGGACAATGTAAATATTCACGTTGTCGGTCATGCAGAAAATGACCAGTGCCGGGGCTTAAACAGAGGGGGCAGGGGTTGGTGTGTTTGGCAGAGAAGAACATCAAGCAGGTGTAGATATTTAATCTCGCGGGGAATCAATCCCCGCCAGGTCAGTTTTGAACCGCTACAATATTCAACGCAGTTAGCAACAAAAAGAACAAGACCTACCTGCGCTCTGCTACGGTAGGCGAGGCTTGGTTACGTCAATACAGGGTTGAATGGACACGAGCTAAAAAGGCAAAGGCTCGTCATCGTCTCCACCACCAATGGGATTACCGCCAGGGGCAGTACCACCACTCTGGGGAGCACTACCACCGCCATAACCACCATTATCCTGACTACGGCCAGCGCTTTGAGAGCCGCCACCGCTACCCAGCGGAGTTACGGTTTGAGCAACGATCTCAGTCGTATATTTCTTGACTCCATCCCGATCCTCCCAGGAGCGCGTCTGAAGCCGACCCTCTACATAGATCAAGGTCCCTTTATCAAGGTAGTTGACGACAAACTCTGCTGTTTTACCAAAAACAACCACCCGATGCCATTCAGTTGAATCAATATTATTACCATTCGCATCGCGACGGGTTTCGTTAGTGGCAATTGTGATATTTGTGACAGCAGTCTGAGCTGGCGTGTATTTTAATTCAGGTTTTTGTCCCATACGACCAACGATGATAGCTTTATTCACACTGTTCTTCTGCATATTTCCTCCAATTGACCCAAGTTGAGCCGTTTAATTTTTAGGGCCTCAGTTCAAATTTACTCTTAGAGACCGTGGGGACACAGGGCATAATACTTGTCCCCAATACCTTATAACCACCCCCCCATTTTTCCAATTTCTAATTTCTGGTTTCATGGATCCATTTTTCAAGATCAGCAACTAACCAGGCCTGAATTTTATACCCGCGCTGTTTCAAAGCAATTGCCTCCCATACGCCGCCGGAAACAGGTGACCAGGCCTCATTAAAATTTTTCAGCTCGCGGTCTTCTCCCAAAACGACGATGACCCCCGGTCCTTGATGTTCATAAACTGATGACATGTCAGGAAAGCGTGGTCCCTTACTTAGATCAACCGGGCCAATTAAAGTGTTTTCCGTTGAAAGGTTAATGTGGTCCTTCACCGGTTCATTGGCGCTGTACGGGCCAGATGGCCGATATAACATCCAGACCATTTTTTCACTTTGCTGATCAAGTTCGGCAATTCGAACTCGACAGGTTTCAACGTCCAGGGCGAAAGGAATAACCGGAGTATCTGGAAAAGCGGTTTGCAGTGGATTTATGAATTCAGGGTCGCCAAAGATAATGGGGATGTCTCTCATTCGTTATCGAAGTCCTCCGTGTCATCAATTATGATCTCCGGCTCAGATCTATCATCAGGCAGGTCCTCCACCACCAGGTTGGTCTTCGAAAAATCAATAATCCGTTCTTCAATTAGATCCGCATTGCCCTGAAGCAGTTCATCCATACCATTGTTTTCTGAGAATTCCTCCTCCAGGAGATCAAGGTTCGTATGCAGGATATGTTTCAGCTTGATCAACATGGCGTCTCGTTTGGCTTGCAGCTTTTGGATCTCATGCTGGGCTTCAGACAGATCTTCTTTTGCAGTAAACAGCAGGGCATCTTTCTCGGTATTGGCTTTTCGGAGGATATTATCGGCCTCACTCTGCGCGTTACGGATGGTGTCCTGAGCTATTTTTTGAGCCAACAACAGGGTTTCTTTCAAGCTGTCTTCGACATTCGTGTAGGTTTTTAAGGCTAAACGAGCTTCCTTATTTTCAGCGTGGATTTCATTGGATTCCCGGATCAGGGTTTCTAATTCTTCGGCAAGCTCATCCAAAAATTCATTTACCTGATCACGGTTAAACCCGAGGGCAGATTGTTTAAATTCCTGTTTTCTGATATCCTGAGGTGTTAATCGTCCCATATTTCACTCCTCTCTCGTCCACAAAGCGGTAACAGTTTAGTCATTGTGAGCAAAGCAAACAATCCCGATCCTGGAGCATAAAGACCATTTACAGTTAAAAATGGCGCGATCAATTCTAAAAAACCGGGTGTTTGATCGAGACCCTGCTCATCCAGGGAAAAGACAAACCCAGAATTAATATTGTCTGGCACCGAAAATAGCTGTTCCCACCCGAATATGGGTAGCTCCTTCTTCTATGGCTAGCTCAAAATCACCGGACATTCCCATGGAAAGCAGTTGCTGCCTGTGGTCTAAATCCAGCTGACGGCTGACCTGATCATTCAGGCGCTTCATCTCTCTAAAGGCTTGACGGATATGATCCCGATCATTGGTCAAGGGACCAATGGTCATCAAGCCCTGGAATTCCAGGGCCGATTTGTCCAGGCAGTAGGCAGCCAACTCCATTGCCAGGGCAGGGTCTACGCCCTCTTTATTGCTTTCGCCAGAGATGTTTACTTCCACCAGAACCGGAATCTGCAGATCCTGGGCTCCAAAACGCTGGTCTACAGCATCCGCAATGCGGGTTGAATCGATCGTATGAATGATATCCACACGACCAGGGAGATATTTAACCTTGTTGCTTTGCAGGTGGCCGATGAAATGACGCGTAATACCTTCGGGAGTAAAAACTGGAAATTTATCCCGGACCTCCTGGGCCCGATTTTCTCCGAAATGCCGCAGACCAGCATCATAGGCTGCCTGCATGTCTTTCACAGACTTACGTTTACTGACCCCAATAAGTGTGATCTCGTCAGCGCTTCGACCAGCCCGGTTAGCAGCCTGCGCTACTTGTTCCAGGATTTGGTCCAGTCGTGCCACAAATGCGGAGTCGCTCATATTAAACCAGAAATCATCACGAGTCTTCTCCAATCAAGTTTCCGGTGTTTCACCCTCACCGTTAAAATAGTTTTTCCTGTTCACCATCCACGGCTTCACCATTTTCATCACCACTTGGTGCAGGGTCTTTTTCCTCCTGAACCCGGGTTACGGCAGCAATGGAGTCACCATTATCCAGTCGGATCAGTTTTACACCCTGGGTGTTTCGACCAATACTGCGGATCGAGGACACGGGCTGACGGATCAAGACACCACGAGTCGTGATGATCATCAGGTCGTCATTATCAACAACCTCCAGCAGGGACACCATATGACCAACCTTGGGGGTGGTCTTAATCGTTATAATTCCCTTGCCAGCTCGATTCTGAACCCGATAGTTGATCACTTCGGTGCGTTTACCGAAACCGTGTTCAGAAACAGCCAGAACCGTTCCTTCACGACGAACTACGATCATGCCCACGACACGATCATCATCACCCTTCAGTTCAATACCCTTGACCCCCATGGTCTTACGACCGGTTGGACGAATATTGGTCTCGCTGAAACGAATGGACATCCCATTACGCGTTCCCAGGATAATGTCATTCTCACCAGTAGTGATCTGCGCATCGATGAGGTGATCATCTTCCCGGATATCGATGGCGAAAATGCCACCCTTCATCGGCCGACTGTAGGCTGTTAAAGCAGTCTTTTTAACCAGACCCTTGGAAGTGGCCATGGTGATGAACAGATCTTCGGCATATTCCCGTACAGCAATATAGGCCTGGACCATTTCGCCCTGGTCTACGCGCAACAGGTTGATTAATGCACGACCTCTGGTTGCCTTGCCTGCCTGGGGAATCTCATGGACCCGTAACCAGTGACATTTACCCCGATCAGTGAAGAACAGGATATAATCATGGGTGGAGGCCGTGAAAAGATGTTCAATGAAATCTTCGTCCCGGGCCTTGGCTCCGGCTGAACCACGGCCACCCCGGTTTTGACGACGATAGCCACTGACGGGATAGCGCTTAATAAACCCATTATGGGTAATGGTGATCACCATCTCTTCTTCAGCGATCATATCTTCAATGGTAAAATCCTTGGCATCAGGGACGATCTCGGTCCGGCGATCATCACCATAACGCTCTTGAACGTCACGCAATTCGGTTTTAATGATATCCATTCGTAAACCGACGTTATTGAGGATCTCGTTCAAGCGGGCAATCAACTTGAGAATTTCCGTATACTCATCGAGGATCTTCTGGCGTTCAAGACCGGTGAGTTTTTGCAGACGCATATCCAGAATAGCTTGTGACTGAAGGTCACTCAAACTGAACTTGGATATCAAATTTGCTTTGGCTTCTTTAGGATTCTTGGAACCCCGGATGGTTTTAATGATAGCATCCAGATTATCCAGAGCGATCTTAAAACCCTCTAAAATATGGGCGCGGGCTTCGGCTTCCTTGAGTTCGAACTGAGTTCTTTTAACCACAACTTCATGTCGGAATTTGATGAATTCAGCAATTACTTCGTTCAGTTTCAGGATCCTGGGCAGACCGTTTACCAGGGCCAGCATGATAACCCCGAAGGTCTCCTGCATCTGAGTGTGCTTATAGAGCAGGTTAAGCACGACTTCTGGAACAACATCCCGCTTGAGCTCGATGACCAGACGGATACCATCCTTATCGGATTCATCACGAATATCAGAAATACCTTCCACTTTTTTAGTGCGAACCAGCATGACGATCTTCTCGATCAGCGAGGTCTTGTTGACCTGATAGGGAATTTCAGAAATGACCAGGCTAAAGCGGCTATTCTTACGCTCCTCAATATTTGCCCTGGCCCGGACGGTGATCTTACCGCGACCGGTCTCGTAAGCTTCCCTAATCCCGGCGGCACCATAAATAATAGCGGCAGTAGGGAAATCAGGTCCCTTGATATGCTCCATAAGCTCAAGGACAGTTATTTCAGGATTCTCTATCTGAGCGACAATAGCATCAACCACCTCATTCATGTTGTGGGGGGGGATATTGGTGGCCATTCCAACTGCGATACCGCTGGAACCATTGAGCAACAGGTTGGGGATGACAGCTGCTAGAACCGTTGGCTCTTTCAGGCTGTCATCGAAATTGGGCGTGAACCGGACGGTTTCTTTTTCAAGGTCCTTGAGCATTTCGCTGGCAATGCGCTTCATGCGGGCTTCCGTGTAACGCATGGCAGCCGCTCTGTCTCCATCGATGGAGCCAAAGTTCCCCTGACCATCAACCAAGGGATAGCGCAGGGAAAATTCCTGGGTCATACGCACCATGGAATCATACACAGCAGAATCGCCGTGGGGGTGGTACTTACCCATGACGTCTCCAACAATACGGGCGCTTTTACGATAGGACCGGTTGTAACCAACACCCAGTTCCATCATTCCATACAGAATACGGCGGTGAACCGGCTTTAGGCCATCCCGTACATCGGGTAGGGCTCGTGATACAATGACCGACATGGAATAATCCATATAGGATTTTTTCATTTCCTCTTCGATCGATGTGTTCAGGATGTTTTGTCTCTGAATCTCCAACTCAATACCTCTTTATTTCTAGCTAATTATTTTTTATCATTGTGGATTGTCCCCTTCGAGAACCTCAGGGAGACGATTTTGGGATCGCATGTGGGTCTTACTGAGGCTCTCGAAGTCTGACACATTCTCACCTAGATTGACGCTAGGCATCAATATTTGTTACATACTTAGCATGGGACTGTATGAATTCACGCCTGGGCTCAACCAGATCACCCATAAGAGTTGAAAAGATCCGGTCGGCTGCGGCTGCATCATCCAGTTTGACCCGCATCATGGTCCGGGTTTCAGGATCCATGGTGGTATTCCACAACTGGTCCGGGTTCATTTCTCCCAGTCCTTTATAACGCTGGATTTTAGCCCGGGAGGGGTCACCACCACCGGTCAGTTGTTTGATGTACAGATCACGTTCATCATCATCAAAAGCGTACTTCTCTTTTTTCCCCACACTCACTCGATACAACGGAGGCATGGCGATATAAATATGTCCATTGATAATCAGTTCGGGTAAATACCGGAACAGAAAGGTCAGCAACAGGGTTCGGATGTGAGCGCCATCTACATCGGCATCGGTCATGATCACGATCTTGTGATAACGGAGTTTTTCCAGATCAAAATCTTCTTTAAAACCGGTTCCAAAAGCGGTGATCATCATCCTGATTTCGTTGTTGTTCAAGATTTTATCGACCCGGGCTTTCTCAGAGTTGATGATCTTACCTCGCAGCGGTAAAATAGCCTGATAGCGTCGATCACGACCCTGTTTGGCAGAGCCACCGGCGGAATCTCCCTCAACCAGATAGATCTCGCACAGGGCGGGATCCTTGGTCGAACAATCTGCCAGCTTACCCGGTAGATCCCCACTCTCCAGGGCGCTCTTGCGGCGCGTCAGTTCGCGGGCCTTGCGGGCAGCATCACGAGCCTGGGCGGCCATAAGACTCTTTTCGATGATCCGCTTGGCAATGGCCGGGTGCTGCTCCAGAAATTCGTTCAATTGGTCACTGACAAAAGAATCGACAATTCCTTTAATTTCACCATTTCCCAGCTTGGTCTTGGTTTGTCCTTCAAACTGAGGTTCGGCGACCTTGATGGAAATAACTGCAGTAAGACCTTCGCGAACATCGTCTCCGCTCAGGGTCATATTGGTTTTTTTAAACAAATTGTTGCGAGTAGCATAGTTGTTCAAGGTCCGCGTCAGGGCCGTTCTCAAACCGGAAAGATGAGTACCGCCTTCGATGGTGTTAATATTATTAACATAGGTGAGAATGTTCTCGGTATAGCTGTCTGTGTATTGAAAGGCCACCTCACAGGGAACATCATCTTTCTCACCTTCAATGGCGATCACCTGAGGATGCAGGGGATGCTTGTTCTCATTCAGGTAATCAACAAACTGGGACAAGCCGCCTTTGTAAAGATAATTTTCAGTTCGCTCTTCACCCTCACGCTCATCGATCAGGGTGATGCTCAGACCCCGATTCAGAAAAGCCAGTTCGCGAATCCGGTCCTCCAGGACATCCCAATCAAATACATGGTAGGAAAAAATGGTATCATCGGCTTTAAACTTGACTTTGGTTCCGCGTTTTTTTGTTTTACCCGTAACCTTCATACTGGTATTAAGGATGCCGAGTTTGAAATCAAGCTCATGGATCTTTTTATCACGGTAAACTTCCACTTCAAGCCATTCAGACAAGGCGTTTACCACAGAAACACCAACACCGTGGAGACCACCGGAAACCTTATAGGAGTCCTTGTCGAATTTTCCACCGGCGTGGAGTGAGGTCATAACCACTTCAACAGCGGGAACGCCCTCTTCTTTATGCAGGTCAACTGGAATACCGCGACCGTTATCTTCAACGGTAATAGTCTCACCCTTGCCTATGGTTACCGTTATGGTGTCGCAATAACCGCCCATGGCCTCATCAATGGAGTTATCCACCACTTCATAGGCCAGATGGTGCAGACCGCGTTTGCCCACATCGCCAATGTACATGGCCGGGCGCTTGCGAACGGCTTCGAGACCTTTTAAGACGGTTATGCTTTCAGCACTATACCCTTTTGCTGCAGGATTTATTTGGTTTTCACTCATGTAAACTTGATATCCTTAACTATGTTTTTTGCTAATGCTTCATTTAAACTGTTCATCAGGTTACTTTTCATAAATACGAGTTCATTGCGCCATACGGGAGAACTAACCTTCACAAAGAGGACCCCGTTTTCGATCCGTTCAGCTTCACTGATCTCTGAGATACGCTCACCCACGATCTCGCCCCAGCGACTTACGGCCATATTTTGCTGAATGGCCTTGTCAATACCCAGATCACGAAAAAGTTGGGTGAACACATTACCCAGGACTTTTACTCTAGCCATGGTCCTGAATCTTTCCGGCATCGATGACCTGGAGGGAGTCGCCTTCCACGGTCAGACCATGATGCCGTAGATCTGCCAGATCCGTGGCGGTGATAAAGATCTGATGATCACCCCTCAGACTTTCCACGATCATCAGACTGCGTTTTACATCCAGCTCTGCAAAGAGATCATCCAGTAGAAACACAGGGGGTTCCTTAAGAAAACTCTCCAAAAAGCGACCCTCGGCAAACTTTACCGCAACCAGCACCAACTTATGCTCTCCCTGCGAGCCAAACTTACGCAGGTCCTTGGTGTTGAGGAAAAACGTGAATAGATCCCGGTGTGGTCCCCGGGTGGTGGTTCCTTTTCGCAGGTCTTCAGCCAGGGAATCCTGATAGGCTTTTCGATAGAGACCCTCGGGCTCTCCCGCTGTGACCCTCACATTGGACCGGAAAGCCATTTTTAGTGAATTTTCTTGTTCCAGTTGCCCATAGGCTTCATAAAGCAGCTTTTTGAATTCGGTCAGATGCCGGCTGCGTGCCTGGTGGAGTTGGGCGGAAACTTTAGCCCGTTGATCATCCAGGGTAGCAATGAGAATGCGATCAAAAGCACCGCCATCAATAGCATAGGTCTGGAGCATGCTGTTGCGCTGTTTCAAAATTCGAGCATAGATCTGGAGTTGTTCCAGATAAGCAGGATCAACCTGTGACAATAGTTTGTTAAAGAACAACCGACGGACCTCAGGTGATCCAAAGGTTAATTCGCCGTCCTCAGGTGTAAGCGAAACCAGGGGGAACCGGCCAATGATCTCAGCCCGGCTCTTCAGGTTGTTATTGTCAACACTCACAATTTTTTTACGCGCTGATTCAACTTTCAAGCGAACCTTGTGTTCAATACCCTGGTGATCCGAGAATAAACCTTTTAGCTGGTAGCCTACCCGACCATGACGGGCCAGATCAGCATCCAGGCGGGTCTTAAAACTCCGCGTATAAGCCAGACTATGAATAGCTTCCAATATGGTGGTCTTGCCTGCGCCATTCTCACCGTGTAGAATATTGGTATGCGATCCAAAATTCATGGAAACCTGTTCGTATTTACGAAAGTCAATCATTGTAAGGGACTTGATCAGCATACCTGAGGATTGTAAGCGTTATTCATGTGGATCATACCGTAGCCATTCAATATGTCGTCCATGCCAGTGATCCTGGCTGGTTGTTACCTTGCTGCATTTGAAATCAGTTTCGCGACCGGCCGTCCTGCAAAGATGCCTGGCTATGCCTGAAGCCTGATGGGCATCAGGAGCATCACCAATTCTTCTTTTTCGGCCTGAACTTCAGGCAGGATCAGACCAGGTCCGATCTCTGAGCCCAGTCTAAAGACCACCTTATCAGTTTCTATGTTCTTGAGCATATCCTTCAGATAAATCGAATTATAACCCAGGGTCAATTCTTCACCGTCATAATCGGCCAGAACCTGTTCTTTGGCACTGGTGCTGGCTTCAGGATCTTCCGTAAACACTTCCAGATAGCCGGGGTGTAATTTCAGAGCGACCTGGTGTGTGGTGCGGTTCGAGAAGATCGAAACCCGCTTGACCGTCGTAACCAGATCCTTGTTGGACATGGTCACGGTCTTGTCGTTGGTGGCTGGTATAACACTGCTATAATCGGGGTATTGTTCATCGATCAAACGACTGAAAATGGTGGCGTTCTCAGTGGAAACACTGATATACTTTTCGCTAATCGCCAGGTTGATGGTGTTATCATTATCTAAAAAGGATTGAATTAGCGAAAGAAATTTCTGGGGAACAATAATATTTGCCTCAAAGTCTGGAGAGACAAAATCACGCGTGCTATATTTTACCAGGCGGTGACCATCGGTAGCAACTGCTCGGAGCTGGTCTTTTTTCAACTCAAACAGAACCCCCAGCAGGGCGGGTTTCAATTCATCTTTGGAGACCGCAAAGGCAGTTTTTTCAACAGTACGCTTTAAGACACTGGATTTGATCTCCAGGTTGTTCGACGGCCCCAGTTCAGGAGCTTCAGGAAAATCCATGGCCGGTCGACCAACAATCTTGTAGGTGCCCCCGGAAGTAGAGAGCGTAATCCGATTGTCTTCGGTCCAGGAAAAGGTTAATTCTGTATCAGGCAGTTCGTTGGTGATCTCCTGGAGCAAACGTACTGGAAGTGCTACGGCACCGTCTTCATCACCCCGCACATCCAGGTTCAGGGTGTAGGTGATCTCTATATCAGTGGCGCGCATGGAGAGGGTATTCCCTTTTACGGTAAAGAGAATATGGTTGAGAATGGGCATGGTGGAGCGGGTGGGGCTGACGCGAGCCACCTTTTGCAGTCCGTGTAAAAGTGTTGAAGATTCAACGGTAAATTGCATAATCATGATCTCCGAATGTCGGGGTTACTTCGTCCTAAAACTAGCAAGCCAAACTAAACGGAGATGAGGTGAATTCAAAGCTTGAACCTGTCTTGTTTCGCTGACATTTGTATTTTTTAGCCCAAAAACACCCCTTAAACGCCATGAAATGTCCTGAGGCAGGGGTAACCCAGGGTAAAACAAGGTATTTTACAGGAAAAGTTACAAGCTGAAGGGAGGCTGTCCTGCACTGTGGAGCGAGTGAGGAGGTTCATCTGGGTTTGTGAGAGTTGTTATACCAGCTACACCTCCAAAGAGGCTATAATTTCTTCATTTTTTATGGCACTTCGATGAACTTCAGTGTGACACACTTAAAACTCTCACCAGGGCTATCGGACTTAGCATTTCATGCTATGCCCCGACACGCTTTTCGGGATTGAAATATTGATGACCTCGTAAAAAGTATTTAGAAAACTACACAACCTGCCCTATAACCATTAAATACAACTGCTTACGACAAATACACGTAAAGCAATAAATAACAACATCCTGCGTTATTTCGACAGGCGGTTCCTGAGCTCAGCCGAAGGGCGGTTCCTGAGCTCAGCCGAAGGACTCAATGCAACGCTCTGCTGCGAGAGGGACTTTCTGCGGGGGCGTCAATATTAAGTAAAGCAGAGCTGGAAAAGATGAAGTAGTTTAGTGCCGTTTTGGGTGCAAGTGGTATAGCCACCTGGATTTCGCCGTTAAAAAAGATATGAAAGGCGCCCTTTTTTTAACTCAACTCTCCCCCTTCGCGTAATCGGAAAAATTCATGTTTCCGATTTAATAACCCACCATTAAGATGAGATCAACGCCCTTACTTCCAGGATCCAGGGCTGGGAAGTTGAAGTTAAATCACTCCTGATCGAGATGAAGCGCTGGATCGGGGCTGATTTTATTGATCAATATCCAGTTATTTCAATTGACCTTGATTTTGTCCAGGCAGGTTATTACGGTGAGTATTATGTCAGTGCTTCCTATACCGAAATCCTAAAAAAAGCCATCCAGAACGATACGGAACTCAAGGTCCTGGAGCTGATCCGGGAGAATGCCATTGAGAAGAAAAAGTTGGCTGAAAAAGGAAAGTGGGATATCCTTCTCTCTTTTGATGGGCGCTATAATTACCTGGATCGGCTCAACAATATAAATCAGGATCCGTTTTATGTGGCTGGAACGGGAATCCAGATCAGAAGATTTGACAGCTCGATCATCAAGAATACGATTCTGAAAGCCAGGGCGGATATTTTACAGATTGAGATGACCATGGAAGATCGAGAAATTGAAATGGCTTCTGAGATCACCCGCAAGAAAGCCACTTTGCTCACCAAAAAAGAACAGGTCATTAGTTCAGGAAGAAGTATCACCTCGAAACAGCAAATCCACGACATTAAGCTCGCCAATTTCCTCCAGGGAACAGAATCGGTGGATAACTACCTGCAGGTATTTCGAGCCCTGGTCAATACCAGGGAAGAAAGTCTGCGGTATGAGAATCGCTATCTGGACACCCTGAGAGACTTCAACTATATCTGTGGTGAGTATTTTGAATTTCTGGGGATCGAGGCCTATTGACAGGTCCAGTTATACCATAATCACTCCCAAATTAGCCACAACTCAGGCATCTTTTCCATTTTCACTTCAGCCCGACCAACCGTGTGCCCAGCCAGCTAGTATTGAAGACTTGTCGGGACTCAACAAACGAGAAAATATTTTGAATTCATAATGCGCTTGCGAAGTGAAGTTGGTATGATTGGTATAAACCAATGAAAGCCCCGGTTTGCCGGGGCTTTCTACCAAAGGAGACGACCTGAGTGCAGACCGCCAGGTTAGATTCTAAATGGCTCCAGGTTGCCCTGTTCGATATCCTTGAAATAGCGATAGGTGCCATGTTTTAGTTCGTAAGTAGCATCCTCATCACACACAACCATGGATTTTGGATGTAATTGCAGGGCGGAAGAGGTCCACATGTGATTGACACCTTCTTCGATCATTTTATAAAGGGCCCGGGCTTTGGAGTGTCCGTTTACGATGAGAACCACCTCTTCAGAATCAGTTACCGTACCAACTCCCACAGTCAAAGCCAGCTTGGGAACGACCTCTATATCATTCCCAAAAAAACGGGAATTGGCTATGCGGGTATCGTAAGTCAATGTTTTTATGCGAGTTCTCGAGTATAGCGAAGAGCCGGGCTCGTTAAAAGCAATATGCCCGTCAGGACCGATTCCGCCGAGGAAAAGTTTAATACCGCCCACGGCTTTAATCTTTTCCTCAAAACTGTCACACTCAGCCTGGAGATCTTTGGCGTTCCCATCAAGGATATTGATATTCTCTTCCGGGATTCCAATATGGTTGAACAGATTCTGGCGCATGAAAGAATGATAACTTTCAGGATGACCTTCCCTGATACTCACGTATTCATCCATATTAAAGGTAATGACATTTTCAAATGAAACCTTACCGGCTTTTACCAGAGCAACGATCTCTTTGTAGGTTCCCACCGGAGATGACCCGGTGGGTAAACCTAACACATAGGGATGGCCTTTTGTTGGCCCGAAGTCATTGATGCTTTTTGCGATGTAATGGGCGGTCCATTTACTTAAACGATCATAATCGGTTTGAATGATAAGTCTCATAATTGCTCCTGCTTAAAGTTTATTAAGGATGCTGAGACTGTGATCTAGGTCTTGTGCAACCTGCACTCTCATTTCATCCAATTGATGTTTGAACGAGTTTGTTTCGAATGTGCCCCGGACTGCAGCGAAGTCCTCATCTGGAAAACCATCAATACCAAATCCAGTACGGACATTGCCTTCAAATTCCTTTGCGGCATCCATTTCGACCATATTTAATAATTTCGCTGAGGCAATCTTCCATTTCTGCAGTAAGGTCTTCAAATTCTCGACGCTGATCTCTGCATTGAAACCAAATACCAGAGGCAGCTGGTGAAGGACCCAGCTCCACTCGTCCTGGGCATAACTTGTATGAATAAGCACCAACTCCTGCTGCAAGGCTGTCAGGTCTGCGACTGTGCCGGCTTTCAGGGCGTCCAGAAGCTGATCTAAGCGTTGTTTGGCGCAGAGGAGTCCAGAGACATCAACCCATAGCTTTTCATCCTCAACAGCTTCAGGAGACACAGTGAGAAGTGCACTGAGCTTGGCCGGGTTCTGCTCTTGTAATTTTGCCACCAGGACATCCCCGAAATATTTTTCCAGCGCCAAGCGGTAATAGCGACTGCAGGTCTTCAATAACAAGCGTTTGATCAGGATTCCCTGATGGCTGACATATTCCTGACCGCGTTCTGTATTGGCATACAGCTCCAGCAGGATCGCTTGCCCCTTGATCATCTTCTGAGCGGTATAGGGTGACAGGACGTTGAAAATGAGCTGATCAAGCTTATCAGGATTGTTACGACGATCTCGCGTGGGCCACTTGAGCCCATCCCGCATGGTACCCACCGTGAAAAAATTCATGCCCGGTACCAGGGTCGAATGACCACTTTCCTCATTCACATAGGAGAACGGGAAATCAGAGGTGTCAAAATTGGCATAATGCTGCCCCATGATGGCGGAAAAAGCTCCCACCCGGGAGGGCCATAGCAGGTAGGAAGATGAACCGGTCTTACAGCCACGCTCGAGAATCCCCTGGTGCAGGGGTCCCAGCTTATACATGTGGTTGGATTGATTGGTACCGCTGCCGGCATTGAAGAATGAGAACATCCCGGCAATGAGCAGGGTGGATCGATGATGGGTCACGGTATAAGGACCACCAAAAATAGAGCAGACCTCTGTATGGAAACCCTCCGAGTTGGAGAAGATCACAGAGTTCTCTGACGAGAATTGTTTGCCGATCCGGGTTCCTTCCCCGACGAGAGTTCCAGCCAGGAGTGCAGCATCAGTTATGTGAGCTCCCTTTTGAAAAATAAAATCTTTGGCGATGACACCATCACCCACAAAGGTGGGAGCTACTTTACTGGATGCCACCGTTCCTTCTTTCAGGTTCTGGATTCCCCGCAGGACAGCATGTCTCCCGATCTTTACATTGACAATGTTCTGGCAGTGAAAGATGTAGGAACCCTTACCAATGGTCGCGCGATCGGAGCGCACGCTAGCGGTATATTTATCAGCAAGCGCGTCCAGTGCCTGGATCAGGTCAGGATCATGGCGATAAAAGGTTGTGAGGTAGGCCGTCTGAGCACTGGTCATCTCAGTAATCTTTAATTCACGTCCACCGCCCTCATTCAGCACTTCAATACTGTGACCGTTCCCAAAGGAGGTCTCACCCTGACAAACAATGGAACCAACATCTTCGATGAGAACCTTGTTCTCAATCACCAGGTTTGAGAGCCAGCCCTTAATGTTTGAAATATGGCAGTTATCCCCGATGGATACATTATGGAGGTTGGCATCGAAGATCCCGGCATAGCGACGGATGCCGTCCATGGGGATAAAATGTCCGTCCAGACGACCGATCCTAACCTTCCCTCTAAAGATGGTTCCAGCGATCCGAGTGGGATCAAAACCCCGGGACACCATCACTTTATCCCAATGACGCGACCAACAGCCATTTTTCTTCAGGATCTTGATGGCTTCAGGTGTCAGGGGTAGATAATTTTGCTTACTCATCATTGCTTCCTATTTGGTGATGACGACCTTGAGTTCGTACTTATCACCGCGATAGATACCTTCAAGATATTCAATGGGTTTGTTGTTCATGGAAAAGGTGGTTCCATGCAGCTTCAAAATGGGACGACCCACATCAATATCAAGATGCTGGGCGATTTCTTTGTTCGCCAGATCCGGCTGGATGACATGATCAGCTCTGGACAGGCGAATATGCAGATCGTTTTCGATGTAATTATAGATGGATACATCATCAGCCATGCCCGGTTCCAGGAGCCCAGCACCTATGCGATACGACAAGAAGGAGGTCTCCAGAGCAAAGGGAGTGTCCTCAACATAACGCACACGCCGGATTCGCACCAAAGGTTCTCCGGGAGGTTTTCCCAAGCCGGAATAGGCCATCTCATAGGAATCAAAAGAGGCAATTTTTTGGATATCCAGGACCCGTGAATGATTGCGATAGCCCAGTTTGGCCATTTCAGATGAAAAGCCTTCTAATTTCAATAACATCTGGGTATGGGGGACGGAGCTTACAAAGGTGCCTTCACCCCGCCGAATAGTGATGAAGCCCTCACGTACAAGCTCCTGAATGGCCTGTCTGACGGTCATCCGGCTAATGCTAAAAGCGGAAGAAAGTTCATTCTCGCTGGGGATCCGGTTACCGGGTCTCAGTTTACCCGTATTGATCAACTCCTTCAAAATATCCCGTACCTGGATATACAGCGGGATAAAGCTGCTTTTATCAATATGGGATCCTTGGAGTAGTTCGGGTGTGCTCATGCTGGATCAGCCTTCTGAAATAACCCGGTCTATGAAAGCGACTGCATCGCTTACCGTTTTGACACCAAGAGCAGCGTCTTCATCCATTTCAATATCAAACTCTTCTTCAAAAGAAGCTACCAGCTCGATGGATTGCATGGAATCGGCACCCAGGTCTTCGACGAAGCGGGAACTTTCCTGGACTCGACTGCCATCGATCTTTAATAGTTCAACGCAAACATTCTTAATGCGGTCTAAAGTGGCCATGTTAATTCTCCTTAGATGGTCTGCCCCGCAAAGGGTAAGATTTGTGAGTGAATAAAGTAGATACGTAACATGTCACGTATCTCCGTGAGCAATATTTTTTGTCATGGCGTAGGTGTCCCGGGCGATGGCCAACTCTTCATTTGTGGGAATGACCATGACTTTGGTCCTGGAGGTCACTGCTTGAATCTCACCTGCTTCTCCAATGTGGACACTATTTCGGCTATCATCAATGATGATACCCAGTTGATCCATATCAGCCAGGACCCGGGTGCGCATGGCACTGTCATTTTCACCAATTCCCCCGGTAAAAATAATGGCATCAACTCGATTCAGAATGGCCAGATAGGCACCGATGTATTTCTTGATCCGATAGGCAAAAATATCCAGGGCCAGGGTGGCTTTCTCATCACCGCCATTGGCTTTCAATTCCAGATCACGGACATCATTTGAGCTCCCGGATATTCCCAGTAACCCTGATCTTTTGTTAAGTAAGGTATCCAGGCTATCAGTATCGTAACCCTTCCGATGCAGGTAAAAAATAATTCCAGGATCCAGATCACCGCTACGGGTGCCCATGACCAGACCTTCCAGAGGTGTCAAGCCCATGCTGGTATCAATGGAGTGGCCGTCCTTAATGGCTGCCACGGAAGAACCATTGCCCAGGTGGCAGGTAATGAGGTTTACGGCATATTTATGTTTACCCAGCATCTTGGCTGCTCGTCGGGCAACAAATTGATGCGACATACCATGAAACCCATAGCGTCTGATCTTATGGTCCAGATAAAGATCCTCAGGCAGAGCGTAGCGATAGGCGATCTCAGGAATGGAGTGGTGAAAAGCGGTGTCAAAACAGGCCACCTGGGGGATATTCCCGAACAATTGACGGGCTTGCTGGATCCCTGTAAGATTGGGTGGGTTATGCAGGGGAGCCAGCTCAAAAACAGCTTCTATTCCTTGTTCCAGTTCATCGTCTACAGGCATTGAGCCGCTAAATTTTTCGCCACCATGGACCACGCGGTGACCGCAAGCGTTCACTTCAGCAAGAGATCTCAAAGCACCATTCTTGGGGTCAAGCAGTAGGTCTTTGATCACGGAGAAGCCATGGGGGTAATCCTCGATGGCCCGTTTGATCTCCAGCTTGCCTCGGGGGGTTTTGAGAGAGGCAGAGGCATCTTCAGTGCCGACGCGATCAACCACTCCCTCTGCCAGAACCGTTTCTTCCGGCAGGTGGAACAGTTTGAATTTGATGGAAGAGCTGCCGCAGTTAAAAACCAGTATTTTCATAAATTTATTTTCCTGTCACCTCATATTAATTGTGGCATGCTTCCAGGCAGGGATTCAAAGCCCCAATCGGGGAGCGGTTCATCCTTTGGCCTGAACTGAGGTAATCGCTGAAACTGCGATCAGGTCATCCACACTGGCACCCCGGCTCATATCATTCACCGGTCTGGCGAAGCCCTGGAGAATAGGACCAATCGCTTTTGCCTTGGCCAGATACTGCACCAGCTTGTAGCCAATATTTCCAGCATTCAGGTCGGGGAATATCAGAACATTGGCCTGGCCAGCAACGGCACTTTCCCGAACCTTTTTAGCAGCCACTTCGGGAATAATAGCGGCATCCAGTTGGAATTCACCATCCATATCGAACTGGGGTTTGATCTTTTTAGCGATCTCGAGTGCTTCAAGAACTTTGTCTGCATCAGGATGGTTGGCTGAACCCTGGGTGGAGAACGAAAGAAAAGCAATTTTTGGATCGAAGCCCAGGAGTGCCTTGGCATTGGTGCCGGAGGCAATGGCAATTTCGGCTAATTGCTGGGCATTGGGTTGAATATTCACCGCCGAATCTGCAAAGATGAAGAGCTTGTCCTGTTTCCCTTTAAATTCAGGGATGATCATGATAAAGAAACTGCTAGGGGTCGCTAGGCCTGCCTGAAAGCCGACAGTCAGTGTGGCAGTCTGGATCACAATACTGGTGGCTGTGGCCACACCGGCAACCATACCATCGGCTGCACCAGTACTGACCATCATCCCGCCAAAGGACAGGGGCTTGCGGACCAGTTTTTTAGCAATGGCTTCCCGTAGCTCACGTTTATGGGCATAGGTTTGGGAATATGTTTCAAGACGCTCATCGGTCTTGCTGTCAATGATCTCGATCCCAGCGAGTGCTAAGCCCAGCTCACCAGCCACTGTTAGAATCGCCGATTCATTGCCGATGAGGATTGGTCGAGCTATGCCCAGATCCCGAACTTTCACAACAGCTTCAAGAATTCGTGGATCAGCAGCCTCTGGATATACCAGTCGGGCTGGATTTGCTTGTGCTTTTTGAATGAATTTTTGAATGATATCCATGGATCAACCTCTGCTCTCAATTCGTGTGTAGATGATAACATGTCTAGACAAGTAAAACAAGTTATGTTTGTAAATATATTTTATAAACCGCAGTGTGGTAATAGAGCTTTAATTGAGTTTTCACCCGGTCTTCAGGTGGGTCTGTTTTGGTCTGTATAATTACCTTTAACCTGGATTCTCTCAGGGTAGTTTAGCTCACGCAATGAGCATAGGGATCTCTAAATGAAAATAGCCGCCTTTTTTGACTTTGATGAAACTTTGTTGGCCATAGACAGTGCTAGTGTCGGATTCAGGGTTTTGCGGGAACAGGGTTATCTAAAGCGTTCATTTATGCTGAAAATGATGCTGGTCCTGTTTCTGAGGAAAATTGGTATGGTCAATGAACAGATCATGGCCAAAGCCTTTTTAAGTTTTTATCGCGGCCGTTCGCTTCAACCCTTCGCAGATAGCGCTGAGGATTTCTACAGCGAATATCTACAGCCTAATCTGGCACCCCAAGTTGTGGAAAAATTAAAATGGCATCAGGAACAGGAGCATCTCACCGTCCTGGTCACAGGCTCCATTGATTATTATTTGCAACCTGTGATGGAAGATCTGGGGCTTGACCATTTGCTCTGCACGCACTTGGAAACAGGGTCGGATGGTTTACTCACCGGTCGTTCATTAGGGCCGGTATGCGTCGGTAAAAAGAAGGTCGAACTTGCTCAAAACCTGGCCCGGGAACAAAACATAGATCTCTCCCGCTCATATGCCTATGGCAATTCAGAGCTGGATATTCCTATTCTGGAACAAGTGGGACATCCCGTGATAGTTAACCCCACCCCGGCCTTGCAAAAATATGCCACCAAGCTTGATTGGCCTTTGCTTTAGTGACGCCCCCGCAAAAAGTATTTGGAGAAACACGGAATATACCCTATGTGTAATAAATACAATCATTTATGGTAAATACATCTAAACCTATAAATAACAACACTCTGCGCCATTTCGACAGGCGGTTCCTGAGCTCAGTCGAAGGACTCAATGCAACGCTCTGCTCTCTGCGAGAGGGCCTTTCTGCGAGGGTGTCTTTAGTGTAAGGTCTAATTATTTGTGACCCAGTCTGAAAATTTTTATCCAGGCTTAGCATAAATTCCTACCTTATCCCAATGATAATTGAGGTATTCCATGTCCGATTTAGCTGATCAGGTGCTGGATGAGCTCAAAGCAATGGGCGATCCGGAACGAGCGAAACACTCCCAGCGTTTTTTTAAAACAGCACCGGGTGAATATGGAGCCGGAGATATCTTTCTGGGAATCCGGGTTCCCAAACTAAGGGCTTTGGCCAAACGCTATAAACACACCACGCGGCAGGATGCCCTGGAGATCTTGCACTCCCCCTATCATGAAGCCCGCCTCACCGCCCTTTTTCTCCTGGTAAAGCTCTATGACAAAGCAGACATGGCAGGGAAAACCCAGATCTATAATGACTATCTCGCCAATGTAGCCTTCATCAACAATTGGGATCTGGTAGATAGCTCCGCCTTGCAGATCGTGGGGCATTATCTGTTTGACAAAGACCGCTCTCATTTGATTATCCTGGCTCGATCCCAAGACCTCTGGGAGCGCCGGATTGCCGTGATTGCCACTTATTATTTTATCCGCCAATCTGAGTTTCAGGATACCCTGGAAGTTTCAGAAATATTACTTCATGATCCCGAAGATCTTATTCATAAGGCAGTTGGCTGGATGTTGAGAGAAGTCGGAAATCGCAGCCGGGCGACTGAGGAAGACTTTTTGCTCAAATATTATCAGTCCATGCCGCGGACCATGTTACGTTATGCCATTGAAAAATTTCCGGAAGAACTACGTCAGGCTTATTTAAAGGGGAAACTATAAACATGAAATTAATCAGTATTAAATTTATTTGCAGCCTGTTGGGCCTCCTGTTTACCAGCAGTCTTTTCGCCGCTCTGGATGAAGAAAAACCCTGTGGTCATGCTCATCAGCCAGGCCTTCTGCGTGACATGGAACCTACATCAGAACAACAGAAGATCGATATCCGCTACTATTCGCTGGATCTTGATCTGGATCTTGCCAGCACCTCCATCACCAATGAATTCCTGGTGGAGCTGATTGTTGTGGATACCAGCCTGGAGGTCATCGAGCTGGATTATTCCACAGATAATTCAGGCGTGGGGAATATCACAGTCACCAATGTGCTGCTGGATGGAGATTCAGTCTTCTTTTACCATAGCAGCAATCTGTTACAGATCCCGCTATTGGAAAGCGCCGAGGCTGGTCAGCGTATTTCGGTTCGGATCTTTTCCGAATCCGGTCCGGCTGCGAATCATGACGACCAAGGCTTTAACTGGGACTATGAAAATGGTCAGCGAGCTATCTGGACCAACTCTCAGCCTTATGATGCCGTGGATTGGTGGCCCTCGGTGGATTATCCCCGGGACAAGGCCGATTCAGTGGATATTGTAGTGACCATTGCTGACTACATGATTGTTGCCTCTAACGGTCGTC
>JAJRSW010000020.1 GCA_024278595.1 Fidelibacterota bacterium
AAAGTTATGAACAGGGTCATTTTAAACAGAATTATTTGCATCTGTGAGTGATAATTTTTACTAAGCATATATTTTTTAGAACTTTGTGCCTTCGTGACTTAGTGGCTATGAATTATTCAGGCTAAATCTAATCATAGTAAACATGGAATTTCATTTGAGGAGGCAACTACAGTATTCTATGATGACTTTGCACGTGAATTTTACGATGACAGTCATTCACAGCTTGAGGAAGATCGATACCTTATGCTTGGATTAAGTGCTAAGACCAAACTTCTTCTTGTCTGCCATTGTTTCCTTGAGAACGACTCAACAATTCGAATCATTTCCGCAAGGAAAGCAACCAGGAACGAAGCAAAGTTCTACAAGAGGTGACTTATGAAAAAAGAATATGATCTCGGATCAATGAAAAGTCGCAGGAATCCATACTCCAAACACTTAAAAAAGCAGGTTACTATCAGACTGGGTATTGATGTAATTGATTACTTCAAGGATCTATCCGAGGAAACTGGTGTTCCCTATCAAAACCTTATCAATTCATATCTTCTGGATTGTGCTCAACATAAGAAAAAGCCAGTAATGACTTGGGCTTGACACCAATAAAGCGAGGTTCTAACAATATTAGGATAGACATGACCCCCAAGACGAGTCTGAGTAGCAAAAGAGCTAGGATCGGGTCATTTCTAGCCTGGTGTTCCATAAGGTGCGGTTGTTATCAGGGGATTGGTTGTGGGGCGGTTATAAAGTGTTTTTTTTCGCTTTCAAGCAGCTTTAATCCACGGGTTTCGCTGCAAAGCTGTGCTTTCATTACGGGATCATCAATAATAGTCGCTTTCTGGCTGTGTTTTCAGGACCTTTACTGCTGTTTTTTCCGTTTGGGACGTCAAGCATCCACCCGCATCCGGCAGGCTGATCAGGTCAACTGTTTTCATTGGCTTCCGCCTGGGGCTGGTTTAGTTGCCTTCCCAGGGCTCTGATTTCCCTGGCATAGGTATCAGCAGTGCGGTCACTTCCGCCGGTCATGGTTAAATGTTGACGGCCTCGCAGAAAGTCCCTCCCCAACGCGATTGTCGGGATCTTCTACTCGCGAGGTCGCAGAGCGTTGCATTGAGCCCTTCGGCTGAGCTCAGGAACCGCTAGCCGAAATGGCACAGAATGTTGTCATTTATGAGTTTTGATGTGCTCGCTGTATGTGGTAGTATTTATACGACTTAGGTATATTTAATGATTTATCAGCTACTTTTTGGGGGGGGCGTAAATGTTCAATTGTGCGCTTGTACCAATACTGGGTGGTTTTTGTCTCTTTACTCATAATACGTCTCCTTGGATTGTGTTTTTCCGGCAGCATGCGGGAAATTGAAACGTATATTAATCGATCATGGCCATCAAGCGAAACCGAAGAATTGCTTTTCCGCCGCGGAGCGGGTTACTTGAACAACAGCTTCGGACTCATCCCAACACTTCGGGTTTCCCTACGGCGAGATCTACGCCAAAAAAGGGCTTGGTTTGCATCAATAATGTCGCAGGATACAGTGTTTATAAAAAAGGATAAATCATTCGGATGGTGCTCAAAACGCAGAACGGCAGACGAACAAGAAATATGAGATATTTTATGTATGACTAGGGAATTTATCGAGGTTGATTTAAATAATGATGAAAAGGAAGCTATATTGAAATACGCATCTTTTTTTGTACTTAATGAAACAACTAAAAGTGATTTGGAAAATAGCGGGAAAAAGTGGATTAGATTTAGTCTTTATGATTTGACCAGCATAATTGGTGAATTGTCTTACTATTTCAATAGAAGTAAAAGTGATCAACAATTCTATTTTCTAAATCAATTAATAGGTCAGTTAGAATATTATGAACAGAATTCGATGCACAATAAATGAGGTTGTAATGGAAATAAATTTCGAATGTAAAAAATGTAAAGGAACCTTTGATTGTGACGTTGGGAAAGTTTCCATGAACGAAGAAACTTTCCGACCAATTTTTGAAGAGAAGCTTATTTGTCCTAAGTGTGGGGAGTTAACAATGGACGAGGTTTTTTTAACAGAACTTGGTCAGGGGCAGCTAACAGAAGCTACGATAAATCTGTAAGGTTGCTTTACAATAAGAAATATCTGTCTGCGAATTAATAAGTTAGATCCAGGTAATGTGGCTTCGAGCGGCTAACAATGCATCTTTTTCCGTTTCTCTGTACTTCGATGAACTCAGCATGGCACACTTCGATGAACTCAGTGTGGCACACTTAAAATACTCACCATAACCTCCAGTCTGGAACAGAGCCGCGCGACTATCCGAAATAATGCTGTGAAGAATCTATGGGACTTCTGGGAATTGACCACCGGCTAGAACGATATTTGGAAGAGCCGTTTCGGCAACTGCACCTATCAGATGAGTGCTTGATGAGTGGACAGTATCTTCGTTCGTCTTATACCAATTGGAGTTCATGCTGCCCCGCCTGTGCATACCTCGTGCTCAGTAAGACACGTACACTTGGTATCGCACTGAGCACTTGAAACAGTTCAATAATGACTGGTCCAAGTACTCCAATAACAGCCCCTGGAAATGAATGTGGGGGTACTCCTTTCACTTCGTTCATTCCGTTTCATAATTATACTATACGATGTCAAAAAACCAGGCCCAGGAAAGCCCCAACAGCACGCCGCTCATGCGGCAGTACTACGAGATCAAATCCCGGTATCCCGATGTGATCCTGCTGTATCGGATGGGTGATTTCTATGAGACCTTTGATGAGGATGCCAAAGTAACTTCCAAAGTACTGGGGATCACCCTGACCAGTCGTTCCAATGGTAAAGCGGCCAGGATTGCTCTCGCTGGTTTTCCATACCACGCCCTGGACTCCTACCTATATAAGTATATGCAAGCTGGTCTGCGGGTCGCCATTTGCGAACAGATCGAGGATCCCAAACAGGCTAAGGGGATCGTAAAACGAGATGTGGTGGAAGTGGCCACGCCTGGCTCAGCCATGAGCGAGCATTTTCTCACTGCCAAAGAATCCAATTATCTGGCTTGTGTCTACCCCCTGGAAACCAAGGTGGGACTCTCGTTCCTGGATGTATCCACGGGTAAATTCAGCGTCCTGGAACTTGAGGCAGGTCAACTCCGGGCCTTTTTGGCCGGGCTGGCTCCCCGTGAGATCATTTTATCCGAGACGGATCAGGATACCGAAACTAAGCTGGGTCGGGGAGACTGGTTGATCACCCGCGTGGAGGGCTGGGTCTTCAATCCCGATTTTGCCATGAGTGAGTTGACCAAAAAATTTCAAACCCAGGGGCTTAAGGGCTTTGGTATGAGCGGCATGATCGCTGGAGCAGCAGCAGCTGGAGCCATCCTATACTACTTGCAGAGCTATCAGGGCCGCGATCTGAAACATGTGACCGGGATCCAGAGTCTCAGTGCCAATGACTGGATGATGTTGGATGATGATTCACTGAGAAATTTAGAGTTATTTACCTCTTTGCGAGGAGGGCATGAGGGAACCCTGATCTCCGTCCTGGATGAAACTGTTACTTCAGGGGGTGGGCGACTGTTGCGCGATTGGCTGCATAAACCGCTTCTGGACCGGGTTAGGATCGAAAATCGACTGGATCAGGTTCAACAATTTTTTGAGAACAGCGAACTACGGGAGGAGCTAAGAGCCCTCCTTAAGCAGACCGCTGATCTGGAACGACTCCTCTCCAAATTAAGCTCAAACAGGGGCTCAGCGCGGGATATTGCCGGTCTGAGAGCCACCCTCCAATTACTCCCTGAGCTAGCCAAATTGCTTAATACAGAGACCATGCACCGGATCGGTCTCCATGTAGCGAGTTTACCGGATGTGAGCGAGCTGTTGGCTGAGCTGGAGCGGCTCATTGTTGATGAGCCCCCAGTATCCGTAAAACTGGGCGGGATGATCCGGGACGGAATTGATACTGAATTGGATGAGATCAGAGGTATCGCCCGCAATGCCAAAGCCTGGTTGGTTGATTTTCAGGTAGCTGAACGCAAACGCCTGGGGATCCCATCGCTGAAGATCGGGTACAACAAGGTTTTTGGCTATTACATAGATATCACCCATACCCACAAGGATTTGGTCCCGGAGGATTATATCCGGAAACAGACTCTGGTGAATTCTGAACGCTTTATCACTGAAGAATTGAAAGAGTACGAAGAAAAAGTGCTCCATGCTGAGGAACGCTACACTGCTCGGGAATATGAACTATTTGATGAATTGAGACTGCGCGTTTTAACTGAAGCCCTCGACCTGCAGACCATCGCTGATTTTCTGGCCCGTCTGGACGTCATGAGTTCTTTTGCCAGGATCTCATATGATCGTAATTATTGCCGCCCCGAACTGAATGAGAGCCTGGAAATTCAGATCACCAATGGCCGCCACCCGGTCATTGAACAACTCCTGCCAGTGGATGAGGCTTTTATCCCCAATGATCTCCTCACCGCTGCTGATCAGGATCAGATCTTGCTGATTACCGGACCCAATATGTCTGGAAAATCAACTTATCTGCGTCAGGTCGGGCTCTTAGTTCTTATGGCTCAGATCGGCTGCTATATCCCTGCTGATGTCGCAAAAATCGGCATGGTGGATCGCATCTTCACCCGCGTAGGGGCTTCTGACAATCTGGCCGGCGGGGAATCGACCTTTCTGGTTGAGATGAACGAAACGGCCAACATTCTGAATAATGCCACTCGACGCAGTTTGATCCTTCTGGATGAAATAGGTCGCGGGACCTCTACCTATGATGGTCTGGCCATCGCCTGGGCCCTCATAGAATACCTGCACAGTAATGCAGAACGAGCTGCCCGAACCCTATTTGCAACCCACTATCATGAATTGATCAAACTGGAAGGCGTACTGAAACGGCTTAAAAACTACAATGTCGCAGTCCGGGAATATGATGACAAAGTCATTTTCCTACGGAAGATCGTACCAGGTGGTGCCAGTAAATCCTACGGGATCCATGTGGCACAGATGGCTGGTGTCCCGGTCCCGGTCATCCAACGCGCCAATGAGATCCTCGCCGATCTGGATTCTGGCGAGATCAGTGTCCGCACGGATGAGGTCAGGGAGGCGGCGGTTACCTTTGATACCCGTCAAATGTCCCTTTTTACAAGCCAGGAAAATGTTTTAAGAGAGAAATTAGCCGGCCTGAAACTTGATCAAATGACACCTCTTGAAGCCATGGTCCTGCTGGATGAGATGGCCAAGACATTAAAGGGGAACAAGTAGTTTGGAACCATGTCAGGGCTATGCGCGTATGTCTCTCATGAAACAATTTCTGATACTGCTCTTGTTGCCCTTCATGGTTCTGCAGGCCGAAGTAGTATCCTATGGTGAGGATCCCTTTGTACTGGGGATGTCCATCGATGCCTATGCCCTGGGAAATATCAAAGCTTTACCCATGGCTAACCCCAGCCCAGGTGCGAATGCAGCTTTTCTGGGTGTCCGCGATACGAAACTGGGCTTTCAACACACTGAGGGCTTTGGTGGCATCTATCAAACTGATGTTCTCAGTGGCAATCTGGATCAGTGGTCCTTTCTGATATTCCGCGGGGGAGTCAGTGGTATACCGGACACCAGAGACGCTCTGCTGGACTATGGATCAGATGGAATTGCGGGCACTCAGGATTCTGATGGCACGGAAGGGAACGGTGTTCTGGACCCGGGTGAACGTCTCAGCGTCAATTCGATTAGCTACTTCAGCACGCAGCAGTTTCTGGGCGAAGTGGCCTATACCCATCAGATGTCAGCCCAGTTGGCTCTACATGGGACCGCCCGTATGCTCTACCATGATCTCTATTCAGAAACGGGGTTCGGGATCGGATTTCATGGAGGGTTACTGTATGAGCCCCTACCCAAACTGCAACTGGGTCTCGAAATAACCGATCTGTTTACCACGACCGTATTTTGGAGTAGTGGTCTAACCGAGGTCTTTGCACCCCAGATATATCTGGGAGCTGATTATCGTTTGGAGTTCAAAAAGATTCCCTTTAAGCTACACCCCATATTTCAAATTGAGCTGCCCCTAAAGGGCGACCAGGCTCAATTGAATCAGGGTGAGTGGGGCTATTCAACCGGGCTGGAAATTGTATTTCAAGATCAGCTCTTTATTCAATTAGGGCGCAATGCTCTCAATCAATTTCAGGTCGGAGCCATGATCCGGACCCGTTATCTGGATCTGCACTATGGGACCGGATTTTCAGAACTGACCAGTATTGCAGGACAAACCCATCGGGTTGGCGTGGGGTTAAAACTGGGTGAACTGGATCTGTTCTAGTTCGTCCTGCTGAACCCGGTGACGGATCTCGGTTCACTGCAAAGTTTAAAACTAAATAATTTATTTGTCTATCGGAACGTGTGTAACGGAGTGAAGAATCTCCGGGTTTTTTGGGGGTGGTTGCCGTTAAATGGGGATCCTTCGTTTCACTCAGGAAGACTATTTTAATAATTAATATTTTTCAGGATTAGTCTTTCTGAACGAGTGTAGCGGAGTGAAGAATCTCCAGGGTTTCGGGGGGGTTGGTTGCCGCTAAATGGAGATCCTTCGTTTCACTCAGGAAGACTATTTTAATAATTAATATTTTTCAGGATTGGTCTTTCTGAACGAGGGTAACGGAGTGAAGAATCTCCGGGTTTTGGGGGGGTGGTTGCCGTTAAATGGAGATCCTTCGTTTCACTCAGGAAGACTATTTTAAGCAAATAATATTCTTCGGGATTAGTCTTTCTGAACGAAGGGTAACGGAGTGAAGAATCTCCGGGTTTCGGGGGGGGTGGTTGCCGTTAAATGGAGATCCTTCGTTTCACTCAGGAAGACTATTTTAAGCAAATAATATTCTTCGGGATTAGTCTTTCTGAACGAAGGGTAACGGAGTGAAGAATCTCCGGGTTTCGGG
>JAJRSW010000021.1 GCA_024278595.1 Fidelibacterota bacterium
AGAAAATATCATGCTGCCTCAAGCTGACCCGCAAAAGGGAAGCGGTTAAGGGAAATAAGGTACCGGGATACAGTATTTTGAACAAAGCGAAAATTGACTGCAAGGCAACTTAACCTGCATTATTCATGAATTATTGCCACGAATACACTAAGCCACGAAGATTATTAAAGTTATGAACAAGGTCATTTTAAACAGAACTATTTGCATCTGTGAGGGATAATTTTTGCTAAGCATATATTTTTTAAAACTTTGTGCCTTCGTGACTTCGTGGCTATGAATTATTCAGGTTAAGCGCTGGCCGCTAGAAACGCTCTAAAAAGTACTGATATATTTTACTTGGCACTCCGTACCATCTAAATGAAACGAGGAAATATGGAAACCATAAATATCACAAAAGCTAGGGCAGACCTTTATAGTCTTTTACTTGAGACTTCTGAGTCACATGAGCCAATTCATATTACTAGAAAAAAGACCAATGCTATTCTTCTCGCTGAAGACGATTGGCGTTCTATTCAGGAAACACTTTATATTTCTGCTATTCCAGGAATGAGAGAATCTATAATTGAAGGACTTGACACTAGTATACAAGAAACTGAGGAACTTGACTGGTGACCTGGAAACTGGTCTATACAAAACAGGCCATAAAGGATTCCAAGAAAATCAACTCTGGAAACTTGAAACCAAAAGTCACAACTCTATTGCGTTTTTTAGAAAAAGATTCTTATTTTGCACCCCCGCCTTTCGATAAACTTTTGGGTGATTTATCAGGTGCAAACTCCCGAAGAATCAATATTCAACATCGACTTGTATATCAAATATTAGAAGAAGTAAGACGGCAAAGGTCATTCGAATGTGGACTCACTACGAATAGAAATAGGTTTTAATTTGCTACACATATATGTTGATGCTGATTCATGTCCAGTGAAAACTGAAGTATATCGCGTAGCTGACCGCTATCAGCTCAAGGTGACCCTGGTAGCCAATTCCTGGATGAGAACTCCCCCTGAACAAGGTATTGTAATGAAAGTCGTCGGAGATGGGTTCGATGAGGCCGATGATTGGATCGTCGAACAGGTACAGGCGAAGGATATTGTGGTCACGGCTGACATTCTCCTGGCCAGCAGATGTCTTAAGGAAGGTGCCCAGGTTTTAGGTACAAGTGGGAAACCATTTACCGGAGATAATATCGGTCAAACAGTTGCAGCCCGTGGCTTACTGGCAGAATTACGCAGCGCCGGAGAGATCACAGGTGGTCCGCCCCCGCTCAATCAACGGGATCGGTCAGAATTCCTGCAACAGCTCGATCGAATTATCCAAATGATCCGTCGTCAACATCCTGACTTGATATAAGAGGCCTATTTTATGATGATTTATGGAGATAACGACTCATGCATCGAGCTCCAGGAGCCGGTCCAAGCGAGCCTACATACCCAACATCAATTTACCGTTCTCACTGATCATTTCAGTGGTCCAGGGCGGGTCAAAGACGATCTGGACATCGATCTGGTAGTCCGGAAAAACATTATTGATGGACTGTTTTACACTCATGACAATGGCATCTCCCAAGGGACAGGCGGGGGTGGAGAAAGTCATTTTGATCTCAACAGTCTCAGTGCCATCAAACACCAGTGAGTAGATCAATCCAAGATCCACGATATTAAGATTGATTTCAGGATCCATTACATTAAATAAAATCTGCTCGATTTGAGCTTCGATGTCCTTGATCTCTTCTGCTGAACTCATGCTGATATACTTTCTGTTTGTATTTTGTGAAAGATAATTTTAAAAACATTGATATTATAAAGGATGGCAACCAGCAGCAGCAAATAGCTCCCTGTTTTGATCAAGAGTGCATTCTGCAGTAGCAGGGCTGCCATAAAAATCAGGATCGCTCCATAATAAATAACAAACTGAACCTTCCCCAGCACTTCCGAATACAGATCCTTGGGCATGGGGGTCTTATACTTCCCCACCAGTTCCTTATACTTATGAAGCCAGATAATGAATGGCAGCGTTTTATAAGTTTGTCCCAGAATGAGAGGAGTGATCAATACAAATATTATGGAAAAACCATAGAGCGTAACTGCTCGCATGTGGAAACCATTATCCCCTTCATATTTCAGTAAAAGAAAAATGCTGATAACAACGGGCAGCAACATGCTCACTACTGCCAATACCGTGTATTTCATACCCGTATCCAGCCCTTTTCGTAAGCGTTTGACGAAGGCTTCTCTTACAAAGTTCAGATAAAATAGGATTCCCAAAGTGATCACTGCCCAATAAAGTGGAATAAGGAAGGTGCCCTTTAGAAATAACCAGTCCAGCGTTAAAAGGCTGAGACCTCCGTTGATCAGGTAAAACGAATAATGAAGATTCTTCTGTTCCAATTGATGGGAGATCAGGAACATGGGGATCAGGGTGGATGACACACCGATAATCAGCGACAGGAACCAGCCCACAAGCCCCAAATGAGCGTGTACTTTGAGATAGTGCAGGTGTAATTGTGAAAAATAATGGAACTTGAAATTAAAGGCGATCAAAAGTCCCAACAGGGCTGTCAGCAATAACCAAATAATAGCAGTTGTAACATACTTTGATTGGATGTTCTGTGTTCCAGTCCTGGTTGACATTAAGATATTTATACTAAAAAAAGACAATGAAATGAACATCAGCGATGCTGCCCAGAGCAGGGTGGTGCTAAAAGCACTATTCCAGAATGAATAAACCAATAAAATAATGCTCAGACTAAATGACCCGAAAGTGACATGAGCTAATTTTTCGCTATAAAGACCTGTACCAAATACTACCGGGACCAGCTGGTATAACGCACCTAGAACGATCATGGTGGCCCAACCCAAGACAGCCAGGTGAGTGATGGCCAATAGTTTCCCGGAAAAATACACACCCAGCAGATCCGATCCAGTCAACATGATCAGGATCGTCAGCATAAAAAAGGACAGTGACCCGAAAATAAAAGGCGGGATCACCACCGCTAATGATGGCGCATTGTCAGTGTGCAGATTATTCAAGGAGCGCTGCCTTAATCTGCCTTAAAAATGAGTAGCTGCAGATTCTCGCTATCGATCTCATTATACACAATTGAGTAGTTCCTGTTCTTTAACTCTGGCAATAGAAACTGAGGCATTTTCTTGTGCTCCACGAATAAAGCCTGATCATCAGCTAAGTTTTCCAGTTCCTGCAATATGGTGGTCATGGGTTCCGGCATTTCCAGATTCCGCACATCTAGCTTGCTGATCTTATCACAGAAAGCGACTAGCTTTTGCTCAAATTCAGTCTCAGTTGTTGCGGTTACTTCCGGCAATTCTTCAGCCACCTCAGTGCTGGACTCCTGTTTGAAAAAAGTGTGTACAACGCCTTCCTCAGGTCTTTCAGTCCAGGACTTATACCCTTTGGCTTTCATTGTATTGATCAGGGGAATTGGCTCAAAAATATTGATGATCTGCAAAGTTTCTTCAGTTGCCAGCTTACTGACGGCGGCCATGATCTCGCTAAATGGGTCAATACCGGCTTTGATTCCAGCTCTAACATCTAATGTGACCAGAGGACCTTGAATTGAATTACCCATGCTATGTTACTTCCTTATATACTATACTTTATGTTTTTGGTGCCTGCTCCCGGAGCATATCTCACCATCTCTGACACTGCTAAACTAGACTGGTTACAGCGAAATACAAAAGTATTACAAAAATAGTCCTGATATAGTCACTTTTTTGAAGTTTCGGGTTGGTGAAGCGACAGGTTTGCAACGAAATACGGGTTTATCCGCTGCCTAATGTGGGTCGGATATATGAAGCGGGATCTTGGGTATGTCTAACGCTGAGCGGCTAGCTCTTTTCACACAATTCAATCAACACACCACCAGTGGATCTGGGGTGAATAAAGATGATCCGCATACCGTGGGCACCCATTTTGGGCTCCTCACTCAGCAGTCTGATGCCAGCCTGTTTGAGCTTTTCCACATAATCATCCAGCCCCTCCACCTCCAGTGCGAGATGATGCAATCCTGGACCGCTCCTGTTCAGAAATTTGCCCACTGGTGTAGCAGCGCCTGAGGGTTCCAGCAGCTCAATATTGGACTCCCCCACATCAAAGAAATGCGTGGTTACCCCTTCGCTTTCAACTGGTTCAGACCCGCTGAAATTCAACCCTAGAATATCTTCATAGAGTATCCGGGATTGTTCCGGATCATTCCCCGCAATGGCAACATGGCTAATCTTCTTGATCTTCATCGCATTATTCCATATCAGATAGCTTGGCTACGATCTGCTCAATAAGTTGATTAACTCTTGAAGTAGAGATCGTATAATGATTCACCATGAGTGAAAAGATGATCGGCTCACCTGATTGAGTCCAGGTGTAACCGCTAAAAGCCCGGACATAACCAATGGTCCCCGTCTTGGCTCGGACATTACCCTCGGCGCTGGTGCCAAGCGTCAATTTTCGGGAAGTGCCAAAGACACCGGAAAGTGGAAAAGATTCGATATAATATGAACGGTAGGGGTGATTCCACATCAGCTCCAGCAGAGAGATCGATGTATTGGGTGAAACCAGGTTGTGACGGGATAGTCCTGAACCATCTCTGAGTTTTAAATTGCGGGTATCCATGCCCAATGAATCATAAAAGGCCATCTGAACCTTACGACCTTCCCGGGAAGATCCTTCCTCCCCAAACTCGTGTCCCAGAGTTTTTTGCAGGGTCTCAGCAATAAAATTCTGACTGGGGCGATTAACTTTTGAAATGATATCAGACAGGGGATGTGAATAATAGGTAAAGAACCGGGTCGTGGCCGAATAATCAAGAGAATCTGCCAGATCGTCCGCATCCACAGCCTGTCCGCTCACAATAATTCCAGCCTCCTCCAGACGCTCTTTCAGGACATGCACCGTATACAGGGTGGGATTGTGAATGGTAATGGTCTTTTCAGTTTCGCCATTTTCAATACGATACTCTCCCTCAAACCAAGCATTGTTGGTCCCCAGGTCTCGACCATAATCCCATTCAGTAGCCGTATCACTACTAACAGTCTTGAGATCATTGCGCAAATTCAGGTAGGTAGTTTGAGGATGCGGTTCAATAATAACCCGGTTCCCCAGTTGTACAGAATCAGGGGTTAGGGTATAGTCAATATAATTTTCGCTATAGGAAAGCCCTGATAATTGAGCTGAATAATAATAGACCTCATCATCCCAGGACCAGCCATAGCCCAGTGCCATATCATCGAACACATTGTCGTCACCAATAATATCACCCTGGATCCGAGTAATGCCGTGGGCCTTTAAAGAATCGACAAAGCGGACCATGACAGAATCATAGCTGCCATCATAAAACCGCCAGGACCAGGAAGGATCACCACTACCCTTGATGATCAGATCACCGGTGAGCAGCCCTTCATCATTGATGGACCCGTTGGACACAAAATCGGTCGCATAACGATACTGGGGTCCTAACAGGCAGAGCGCTGCGGCAGTGGTATACATCTTCATATTGGAGGCCGGCATGAACATTTTTTTTGCATTGCGTTCATAGATGACCTCACCTGTGTTTGCATACTGGATCTTGACACCCCACCACCCCATTTGAGTAGCCGCCTGGTTCAACAGGGTATCTACTTCAAAGGCAAGTTGTTGCTGGGCAGTCCGTCGAAACGCCTGTTTGGGAAGCGAAGTGGCGAATGGTGGTGATTGAGTGCTGCAATTAAAAAGGACTACCAGTATTAGGCTGATCGTTATGACTCTCAGGGCAGATCTCACAAGTTTCTCCAGAATTTTTCTAGGTTCTATTTTTAACACCCAAACCAGGTTCATCAAGCAGGAGAATCTTCCCGGCTTTATTCCCCACACCGATATATGGATCATCTGCCAGCAGGACATTGCCATCCAAATCCAGCCAACGGGCAAATGAACCCAACTGTGACATGGCAGAGATCCCAATGGAGGTTTCTACCATACAACCCAGCATGATATCGAACTGATGTTTCTGAGACAATTCAACCATTTTTAAAGCATTGCTCAAGCCGCCGCATTTCATCAATTTAATGTTGATCCCATCATAGGCACCTACCAGTCCGGGAATATCCTCTGGTCTGACAGAGTTCTCGTCTGCCACCAGCGGTAAGGGTGAAAACTCCCGCAGTTTAGCAATATCATCCAGTTGATCAGCAGGCATGGGTTGCTCTAAAAATTCTACGTTTTCCCGAACCAGCCATTCAGTTCCTCGCTTAGCATCATCCAGGGTTTTCCAGCCCTCATTCACATCAACTCGTAAAACTTTATCGGTTTCCCGCCTGATGGCGCGCATGATATCATAGTCATATTCGGTACCCAGTTTGATCTTGAGGAGTGGATAGGGTGCAGCTTCAGCAATTTTATCCGGGATAACGCTTAGATCAGAAATACCGATGGTGTACGAAGAGGTAACCAGTTCCTGATCAGCAGCAAATAACTGCCACAGCGGTTTGCCAACCCGGCGGCCATGCAGATCCCAAAAAGCAGTGTCCAGAGCAGCCTGGAGCGCATAACTATGGGGAAACATCCGTTCCAGGGCAGCTTGACGATCCTCAAAATCTTCCAGAGGAAGTTCCAAAATTTGTTTTTGATTGGCTTCCAGCAGCTTCAGGATGGCATCCGGACCCTTTTCATAGCGTTTGGAGGGGGCGGCCTCACCCAGACCGATGTTGGTTCCATCACTTATTTCAAGGATAACCACATCGTAATAACTTTCAGTGCTCCGAGCTATTTTGAACTCAAACTTGGTGGTGATCCTTGTGACGGACCATTTCAGTGATAATTCCATTATTTCCTCTTAACCTTGACGCTCCGCAAAAAGTTCCTCTCGCAGACGCAGAGTGTTGTTATTTATAGGTTTAGGCGTATTTGTCATAAATAATTGTATTTATTATACCTAGGGTAGGTTCCAAGTTTTCCCAAATACTTTTTGCAAGGTCATCAACCTTAATTTTTCTCATTTAATGATCCATATCCGGAAACAGGCTGCGTACCACCTGTTCAGCCACGATGCGTTTGGGCAGCTTGACCATATCTTCAACTGGTAATCCAGTCTCGTCGTAGATCTTTTGACACTCCAATTGAGCATCACTAAGACTCATATCCTTTGAATACAGATTTACCCCAATGACTTTGGCTGGCTTGAAAGGGGCCATGAGGGCTTCATGTAACTGAATAACCGATGCCAGATCCGGTATGGCAAGACCGTAATCATCTTTCAGCCGGCTGGGTTGGTGGGCCAGGATACAGGCATCCGGCATGGCGCCGTGGATCAGTCCCAGGGTCACACCACTATAACCGAGATGCGTGACAGCCCCCTGTCCTTCAACAATGATGAGGGGTGCCTGACCATCCACCTTATCGATCTCGGCCTCGATGGAACCATTGATAAAATCTGAGATAACCGCATCAACGGCAACACCCCGTCCTGAAATCATGATACCGGTCTGCCCGGTTCCCAGAAAAACTGAATTTAAACCAATTTCCGTGAGATGTTGTTGGAGGGTCAAAGCAGTGGTCATTTTCCCTACGTTAGCATCAGAGCCGATGGTCAGAATTATCTTCGATTGGCGTGTTTTCCAGTGGCCCTGGGCAATTTTCAGGCCAGGGGGTGGACGGCGGACATCCCAGATCAGGTTCCGAAATGGTGCCAGCTCTTCGAAATCTCCCAGAAATTGGTGAAGGCCAGCCCAAACCTGAATACCATTTTCCAGAGCCAGATAAATTTCGGGCATCCAGGACAAATTAACAGCACCACCGATGGGGGCGATGCCAATAGCCAGTACATCCGGTTTAAATATCAAGGCCTCCTGCAGGTGGGCAACAATGGGAATGGGTCCGCCATAACCAAGTACTTCCTGGGCGGTCTTGCCGGCTTTACTGGCATCGATGATCACCTGGATCTCAGCATTGCGGAACAGGATCAGACCATTGGCGGTCTTGCTGCCCAGAGCATGTAAATGATTCTGGGCATAGAGGGCAAATCTGTGTTTGGTCTGAGACATGCAGGAGATCGGTTTAGCGGTTTTTGAACTCAGGGGGTCGGCGCTCTAGAAAAGCGGTAGCACCTTCAATGCGATCCTCTGTTTCAAACACATCCCGGAATGCAGCGGCTTCAATTGCCAGACCTTCTGCCAGGGGTCTTCCTGCTCCAGCATAGGCTGCTTTCAATGTAAATGCCACCGCTTGAGGGCCCTGTTTCAGTATTACCCGGGCTACTTCTTCAACTTTTTCCATCAGCTCTGCACCATCAAAGATACCATTGACCAGGCCCATGCCAAGTGCCTCATCAGCCCCGACCATCCGCCCGGACATGAGTAGGTCCAGAGCCTGTCCTAGGCCGATAAGCCGTGGCAAACGCTGGGTGCCACCATATCCGGCGATCACACCAAGTTTAACTTCTGGCTGTCCAAAGCGGGCTTCTGTTGAGGCGTATCTGAGATGGCAGGCTAAAGCGAGTTCACAACCACCACCCAGTGCAAACCCATTCACAGCAGCTATAACAGGTTTTAGACTTGACTCGATGAGGGAGAATACCGTTTGTCCCCGAATGGAGAATTGGTATGCTTCTGCTGAAGATAGCGAGGGAAATTGGCTGATATCAGCACCAGCTACGAAGGATTTATCGCCCCCCCCAGTAATTATTATAATCCGGGCATCCGCCTTATTTTTTAGATCTTCAAAACAGCTTTCCAGTTCATCAAGCACCTGTGCATTCAAGGCGTTCAATTTACTCTGACGATCAATAGTGACTCGGGCAATTCCCCCCTGGATATCCACCCTGACAAATTCCATTAAGACCTCCAAAAATGTCGATTAAAAAGTACAACCACCGTCAGAACTTCCAGACGACCAAGCATCATGACAAATGCCATGACCCATTTTTCGATATCGCTAAAGAAAGCATAGTTATCCGTGGGACCGACGTTTGCCAGGCCGGGACCTATATTACACAGCATGGATATTGATGCAGTCGTACTGGTTACCAGATCATGTCCGAAGGCGGTCAGAAAAAAGGCGGTGCCAACAAAGATCACCATAAAGAAAAGTAGAAATGTGGTGGTGTTGCGAATGGCATCATCGTCCACAAATTGATTGCGTAGTTTTATTGGTAAATATGCTCGCGGATGGATCATCCGGCGTAATTCAGTGATGGCCATCTTGGTAAAGAGCAAGATCCTGATCGCCTTTATGCCGCCCCCAGTGGAGCCGGCCATTCCACCGACAAACATGAGTCCAAACAGTAGAAACTGAGCATAAGTTGACCATTGCTCAAAATCTGCTGTGGCAAACCCGGTGGTGGTAATGATTGAAACCACCTGAAATACAATTTGGCGTAGCGGCTCAGCTTGCAAAGCTTGAACCGCGGCCAGGTTGGAATGATAATATTTTGAAAAATACAGGTCGCCGGCCAGAAGCACAATGGCCATCCCCATAATGCTCATCCAGAATTGCCACTCGCGACTTCTGATGTAGCGAATCAATTTCCCCTGAAGACCAAAATAGTGCAGGGAGAAATTGGTACCGGCCAGCACCATAAAAAAGATGATCACCCAGTCTACATAGGCGCTGTTGAAATGTGCGATAGAGGCATTCTTGGTCGAAAAACCACCGGTTGCCATGGTTCCGAAGGTATGACAGGCTGCATCAAACCAGTCCATTGGTCCAACCCACAGTAAGCTGAATTCCGCAAGAGAAATGAGTGCGTAGACACCATATAATATCTTGGCAGTTTCGGAGATACGCGGGGTGATCTTGTCACTCACCGGCCCCGGTGCCTCAGCTGCAAAAAGCAATGTCCCACTTCTGCCGGCCATGGGCATCACAGTGACGGTAAATACAATGATTCCCATACCCCCCAACCAGTGGGTGAAACTTCTCCAGAATAAAATTCCGTGGGGCATACTTTCAATATCAGTAAGGATTGAAGCCCCGGTGGTGGTAAAACCGGACATGGCTTCAAAGAAGCAGTTGGTATATGAGAGATCGGTGGCAAAAAACATGGGCAGCGCTCCAAACAGGGAGGCAGAAATCCAGCTCAAACTCACGCTCAAAAAGACTTGTCTTGGGGCAAGTACATGAGTGTGCCGGGTGAAAATATAACCCAGTCCACCGACGGCCAGAGTAATGATCATGGCTTTAAAAAGAGCCTCGGCATCTCCATCCCCATAGACTAGGGAAACCAGCAGGGAAAACCCCATTGAAACCCCAATGAACAGGGTCAGAGCTGCCAGCACATTGAGGGTGGGCAGCAGGCTGAAGCGTTTAGTTGAATAGTGCTTCGACATCATTTACCCTGGATGCTCTGGCAAAAACAATAGCCCGATCACCTGAATTGATCACACTCCGACCAATGGCGATCTCTACTCCATCAGGATGGATGATCCCACCCACAACGGCATCCGGTGGAAAATCAACATCCTGGAGCGGGACGCCGATGATCTTGCTATCTACCGCAGGCGATAATTCGATGACCTCGGTATCGATCCCCTCCAGCATCATCACGGAATGGACCTGTCCACGCACCACATAGCGCATGAAGGCATCTACGGTAGATAGATTTTTGCTTACCACAGAATTGATACCCAGACCTTTGACAAGCGGTATATAATCCGGGGAATTGATATGGACGATAACCTTGTCAACCCCTACTTTTTTAGCGATCAAGCCGGCAAAAAGGTTGGTAGTCTCGTCCTCGGTGAGCGTGATAAGCGCATCAAAGTCGCTGATACCTTCACTTTCAAGAAAATCAACATCCAGTCCATCAGCATGCAGGAGGAGCACATCAGGCAGTTCTTTGGCGGCCTTGAGCAGCTTGTCCTTGCGATGATCAACCAAGCGTACGTTGAATTGGTCTTTGAGGTTGCGGGCCACAATCCGGCCCAGTTTCCCGGCACCCATGATGATGACCGTCTTGATCATTTTTTTCTGCTTAAACCCGCAGAGCCGATACATCTCCTTAAGTTTTTCCTTTAGACAAACCACAAAGATCTTATCACCCGGTTGAAAAATATGATCGCCACCAGGAATAATAGTTTCACCATCCCGGTCTATGGCCACGGTCCGAAAAGGCAGTTGCGTATAAGTTTCACCAAGGGTTCTCAAAGATTTATGCATGAGTTCACATTTGTTAGTGGGACTGAGAGCAACCATGTAGACCCGACCATGGTTATAGGTCATGATCTCCTGAGCTGTAGCATGCTGGATCAGATGCTGGATCTCTCTGGCAGCGATCTCTTCAGGATTGATGACCTTCTCAATGCCCAGTTCTTTCAGGTCCAGCAGGGCGTCCTTTTTCTGATAGTCACCACTGCGTACTCTGGCCAGAATCTTGGCCTTGGGATTCATTTTTTTGGCTTTCATGGAAGCCACGATATTGATCTCATCGATCCGGGTCACGGCCAGGAACAAATCGGCGGATTCTACTTGAGCTTCCCTCAGAGTACTGGACTGGGCTCCATGTCCTTCAATGACCAGAGCGTCCAGTTCCTGTTTCGCTCTCTGAACCTTTTCAGGGTCTATATCAATGATACTGATATCATTACCCAATTCGACCAGGGTTTTTGCCAGATAAAATCCGACACTCCCGGCACCTACGATCACAATCTTTTTCTGCATGCTTTAACCCAGCACTTTCTTCAGAAGCTGTTTTGTTTGGACTAACTGTTCATCATTAAAATCAAGATGAGTGACCAAACGGATCCGATGGTCGTTCACGACCGAGACCAACAGACCTTCAGCCCTAAATTTTGTTTCTAAATAAGCTGTATCGCCTTTTGGGAAATTCATGATCACAATATTGGTCTGAGTCCAGGCAAGATCATTTTCCAACACGCCCAGATCCAGGCAGGTTTTGGCCAATTCCTTTGCCCGCTGATGATCATCAGCAAGTCTTTCGATGTTATTTTCCAGAGCGTACAAGCCTGCGGCAGCCAGGCTGCCAACCTGGCGCATACCCCCACCAAATAGTTTCCGGAATCGATGCGCCTGCTCAATGAGATCTGCATCGCCCACCAGAACCGAACCAACTGGCGCGCCCAATCCTTTTGACAGGCAAAGACTTACTGAATTAAAAGGTTCTGCATAGGCCGCAGGATCGATCCCTGAGGCGATCACAGCGTTCATGAGCCGTGCACCATCTAAATGCATGAGAATGCCTTGCCCACGAGCCAGTTTCGCGACAGCTTCGATCATGATGAGCGGGTATACTACGCCACCTGCGCGATTATGCGTGTTTTCCAACGCGATCAAGCGAGTTTGGGCGTAATGATGATCAGTAGGCCTAAAGGCTGATCTGATCTCAGCCGGATCCAGGATTCCATGATCACCGTTGAGAGGGTGTAGTTGAACACCGCTGAGCAAGGCTGGTCCACCACCCTCATAGTTGAAAATATGGGCATTGTAATCGCAAATAACCTCGTCTCCGGGTTGGGTTTGACTGCGAATTGCCAATTGATTGCTCATGGTTCCGGAGGGTATAAAAAGACCGGCTTCCTTACCCAGTAGTCCGGCAACCTGATCCTGTAATTTGTTCATCACACGATCTTCACCATAAACATCATCCCCGACATCGGCAGCATACATAGCTTTCCGCATGGCGGCGGTGGGACGGGTAACTGTGTCTGAACGTAGATCGATCATGGTCAGGAGTGCTGGATGGTCAGACTTGCATGGGTGATGGGGATATCATAAGACATGGCATTAGGACCGGCAAAAACGGCCTGGTCAAATATGAGGGAAACAGCTTCAGCCTGCGGATCCAGAATGCTGACGGGAATGGTCATGATCTCAGGATCCAGGGTATTCAATACATCCCCGGTCATGCTGAAGATCAATACTTTCATGGCTCCCTGACCCCCTTTGCTGGTGCTCACCGTAAAACCAGGGTTCTGGTCTGTCAGCTGTGGTTGACCGACCTTGGCAATGGTGGCGTCCCAGGTCAAGGTGAACTGGATTCCCTTGACCTCAAGCTCGGTATTGAACAGGACTGGCAGGTCAACAACTTTTGGACCAGCATTGATCTGGGTCTCAACGACACCAAAGCCAGGATCACTAAGTGTGACTTCAGGTGGTTCCTTGGAGCAGGACAAAAACAGGATCAAGCTGAGTAAAATTAAAATATATTTGATGCGCATAGTGAATCAATCCTCTTTTTTGAGTAATTCTTTGGCCGCCTGTCGGGTGGCTTCACCGGGAGCACCATCACCGATCAGGGTGGCAATCTCCATGACACGTTCATCCTCATCAAGACGTTTTACCCGGGTTACGGTACGGTCATTGATAAAATGTTTTTCGACCCGATAATGACTATCAGCGAGACTGGCGATCTGGGGCAAGTGAGTGATACTGATCAGTTGGTGATGATGTCCCAGATCTCTGAGTTCATTTCCAACTACCCGGGCGATCCGGCCTGAGATCCCGGTATCGATCTCATCAAAGATAACAGTGCCGATCCCATCTTTTCCAGACATGGCTGATTTGATGGACAGCATGATGCGGCTGATCTCTCCGCCAGAGGCGATCCGGGCCAGCGGTCGCAGGGGTTCACCTGGATTTGCCTGCATCCAGAAGGTCACTTTATCCATCCCGTTCTCATCACCCCGAAATGGGGTCCCACCCAGTTCGACCAGACCATTTTCCTGCTCCTGTTGCTCGACCTCTATCTGAAAGCGAGCCCTGGGCATCCCTAAATGACTCAACTTTTCCACGATAGCCCGGGTGAGTATCTGCGCCTCAGCTTGACGTTTGACAGTTAATGACCGGCAGGCAGACGAAAATGCCTGGGTGGCTGTCTTAATGGAGCGCAGGAATGCTTCCCGATCCCAATCCTGATCATCCTGCAGTTGGAGACGGTCCCGGATCTCCTCCCAATAGACCAACAATTCCGGATAGGAACGGGTGTACTTCTGACACATCCGATTCAGAATTTTTAAGCGGCTCTCAACCTCATTCAACCGCCTGGGATCAGACCGGACCTCTTGTTCATATTCAGCAGCAAAATCAGCGATACTTTGCAGGGATACGCGGGCAGCCAGCGCTTCAGGTAAAAAGCTGGCGGCGGTTTCGGTATAGGAACTCAACCCTTCTAGCTGACCAATGATCTTATTCATTCGCTGGATGGCCGAGCCTTCCAATGCTTCAGTTTGCTCGAACAAGGCCGCCGCCTGTTCACTTATGGTTAGGGCATTCTCAAGGATCCGGCGTTCTTTCTCAAGTGCTTCCAGCTCATCTGGCTGGGGATCGATCTCGTTCAATTCCTGTAATTGAAAAGTAAATAACTGGAACTGCTCCTGGCGGCTGGTGGCATCGCGTTCACGATCCTGCAACTCCCGTATCAGGGTTGTCAGAGCTTGATAACGCGTGGCCACTTCCTGCTGGAGCTCCATCGTTCCGGCAAATTGATCCAGAAAATCAATATGGTGGTCTTCATTTAACAGGAATTGGTGCTCGTGCTGGCCATGCAGATCAACCAGCCGATCCCCCAGTTCCTTCAACTCCTGAACTGACCTGGGCTGGCCATTGATCCATACTTTTGAGCTACCCCGTAGTTTGATCTCCCGTTTTACGGTAATGTTCACTGATTCAATGCCCAAAGGCTTGAGTTTGGTCAATTCAGACCGTTTTATTTCAAAAACGGCCTCAACAATGGCATTGGGATAACCATCGCGGATAAAATCTTTATAAGCCCGTTCACCGAGGACCAGGCCCAGTGCATCAACGATCAGTGATTTTCCCACACCTGTCTCGCCGGTGATCACGTTCAGACCGCTGTTAAAGCTGACATGGGCCTCATCTACAATGGCGAAGTTCTCGATATGCAGCGTCTTAAGCATTTTGTCGAAATTTTTCCAATACGGGTATTTTCATTAAAAGTGAGAAGGTGATAATGGAAAGGATCACACCAAAGATGTCTGCCACCACATCTTCTATGGTTGAGAACCGGCTGGGAATGAATGCTTGATAGAATTCATCCGCCATAGCCGAAAGAGCACCCAGGCTTACTGCCAGGCGATAGGATGCTTTTAGCTCGGTGCGTGGTTTTTCCCGATACAGGGCCCAGATCAAGGTGACCCCGTAAAAATGATACTCGACAAAATGAAGAATAAAATCCTGTACACCCCAGGATAAGTTGGCTACAACTCGCTGATTCAAACTGGATAAGGTCAGAATCAGAATCACATACAATACTGCCGGGGCAAAATATTTAAACCGGTAAAGCACCATATTCCTTCAAAGCAGCAGGTAGTGAATTAATAATATCGCCAGCTATCAGTCCCAGAACACCTTTTTCTGATCGGTTCAGGTCCGCAGCCTGGCCATGCATAAACATGGCCAAGTTTAAAACTTCAGGGACCTGGTTCCATTGAGCCCAGAGACCAGCAATGACACCCGTAAGCACATCTCCACTACCAGCTGTGGCCATACCTGAATACCCACTGGAGTTGGCCGTGACCTCGCCCTGGGGCGCAGCCAGAATTGATGGTGCACCTTTCAAAAGGACATAAACCCCGTACTCCTGCGCAAAAGCTGAGGCATCTCTCCAGGCGGGGGCACCTTCATCGATGAGACGCTGGAACTCACCCCGGTGCGGGGTCAAAATAGTGGGTGCCTGCCGATCCTTCAATAACTGAAGATTATCGATTAGAGCAAAGAGCGCATCTGCATCGATGACCAGTGGGCATTCAACTTCCTGAATAAGTTGTCTGGTCAGGTTCATGGTATCAGGATTTCGGCCCATACCGGGACCCAGAGCCACTACATCAGCCCAATCACAGCCGAGTTTAAGGGCTGAAAAAGCCTTTGACGAAAAGCTTAGATCCTGATTTTCCGGCAGGTATTCGACAATCGTTTCCAGGGAGGCAGTTTCGCCAATCTGACCAAGCGACTCAGGTAGGGCTAATTTCACCAGTCCTGCGCCTGCTCTCAGGGCCGCTGTTGAGGCCAAAAGTGCGGCACCTGTAAACCCACGTGAACCGGCAATCACATAAACTTTCCCGGTTGAATATTTGTGGGCATCACTTGGTCTGCTAAACTCTTCAGGTTTAAAATCTCCTGCTTTCAATTCATCCAGGATCTGGTTATCTACATGTTGCAGGCTATCGGCTGGAAAACCAATATCCACCAGTATAACATGGCCACAATGATGACGGGCTGGTTCGAAAAGACAACCCTGTTTGCCATATCCCATGCTAACCGTGATATCAGCCTTGATGCAGGGCACCAGGACAGCTCCCATATCTCCGGTCACCCCGGAGGGCACATCCACAGCAACGACCTGCGCCGGACTATTATTACAGCAAGCAATGACCTCAGCATAAGCTGTTTTGAGGGTGCCACTGACACCGGTACCCAAGAGAGCATCCACAATCACATCGGCCTTTGAGATCTGGTCACGTTGGTGGGCAGTATTTTGCCATAGTTCCAGGATCGGTGCCAGCTGTTCCAGTTTGTTAAAATAGTGGCTGGCAGCTCCACTGAGCTCTGAGCCATCAACCATTGAAAGCAGGGACACTTTAAAACCACGCTGGATCAGGCTGGCAGCAATGACGTAACCATCGCCCCCATTATTCCCTTTTCCGGTGAGAATCAGGATATTGACCGAGGTCCGCAGGAAACCGTGGAGATCCATTTGTTCCACGACAGCCTCCCCGGCATTTTTCATGAGATCCGTATCGGGAATACCACAGGTTTTTATAGCATAATCATCGACAGACCGATTGGCCGACATGCTTAAAAATGGTCTCACTCGATCAGAACTCCAGGATGGCAAAGGCAATCGCCATGGCCTGTTCATGGGATATGCTGACCAGACAATTACCACTAGTATGGATTAAAAAGGAAACCTGGGGCCGCCCTTCGGTATCATTCAGGATCTCAATATCTGAAAAAGGGATCACTTTGTTGTAACCACTTTGGTAGACCGCTTTAGCGATGGCCTCTTTGGCGGCAAAACGACCGGCAAAATGAATTTCAGGATGTTCTTTTGATTCACAGTAGGCGATCTCACCTTTGGTGAACACTCGATTTAGAAACCGACTGCCATAGGTTTTTCGAAGCCGTTTAATACGACTGACTGCTACAATATCAGTGCCTATTCCTTTGATTGCCATAAGTGTTTAATTTATACCCCGGTGTCAAAGGGGAAAGTGGAAATTTTAAAACCCGTATTTATCTTTTTATCTCAAGTTAGAGAAGGCTGCCTGTTCAGGATTATTACAGGCACCATCTTCCCCGGCATTTTGAAGTTGACGAGAACGAAAAGCTGGGATATTCTAGTAGAAAAAAAGGGCTGTCACATGGACAGCCCTGGTCAAAGTTTATCGGAAAGTGGTATTTATTTACCTTCCCACTTGGTCAATTCGTCAATGCGATACTGCGCCATAGATTTCCAACGGGCATCTTTTGTCGCAGCCCGCCAGGCATTGATCGCTTCCTTGTTCCGTTTCAAGCCTCTGAGGGCATCACCCTTTTCGATGAGTGCCGGTGCCCAATTCTTTTTCTTACTCAGTGACTTGGATGCGGCTGTGAGTGCGGCAGAGTGATTGCCAATGCCATTATAGGCCTGAGCCAGTCGATAGTTTGATTTATAAGAACCTGATGTTCCCGTAAGCCCCTTGAGTAGGGCAATAGTCGTATTATATTTTTCCTGATCAATATAGATCTTCCCCAGCAGTTCGTAGGCTCTGGTATATTTTTTATTGACCTCGATAGCCTTTTTCAGGTTTTGGATGGCCTGGCTGGTATTTTTCTGACTCTCATATACCTTACCCAGGATGTAATAGGATTTCTCATAGCTGGCATTGATGGATATCGACATTTTCAAAGATTCAATAGCCTTGGTATTGTTGCCCATTTCGCTATAAAGTGTTCCCAGGCCGTACCATGATTTATAATGAGTTGGATCGCTGGTTACTGCATCGCGATAATAGTTTTCAGCCTTTTTCAGATCTCCGTCTTTTTTGGCGATCAGGGCCAACTGGTAGAATCCACTGGCAAAGGATGGATCAACCGCGACGGCTTTTTCATACTCAGCCCGGGCTGATGTATAATCTTTACGCTTAAAATATTTATGCCCTTCGCTATAGTGCTTGTTTCTCACCATTTCAATGGCCTTGCCATACTTGCTCTCTGCGGGATTAAAATTCATGGCATTGCGAAAATCACCAGCCGCTTCGATGGGCTTTTCCTGACGATAGTAAACCATACCCATACTGTAGTAGGCTTCGCCTTTGACTTTACCCCAAATATCATGCGGAGAAGCATCCATCTCAGCGATGGCTCCGCTATATTTCTTCAACGATTCGGAATATTCGCCACGGTCCATGGACCGGCGTGCGTCTGCCAGAAGAATATTAATCTTTTCTAATATCTGCCACTCAGCCTGAATATTTTTATATTCGTCTTCATCCACGGCTTTCATAGCGGACTTATAGGCTTCGTCAGCAGCTGGAATATTAAAATTCTTAATTGCTTCGCGGGCCTGGGCCACCAGCTCATCTGGATACTGAGCGAACAATTGCCCAAAGATCGACAGCATTAATATTGATACTATGGCAAGCTTTTTCATGCTTCATTTTTCCTTAAAAATATCATACTTCTCAAAAGACCTCGATCAGGTGTCAGTACAATACATCACCCAATACATCCATTTTAGACCTGTACCACCGCTTGAGAACTAATCTCAAGTGGCGACCAATATAGACGGTGAGCCTGCTTTTGTCATTGATTTTATTGAACCAAACTCCAGTATAATTCGCCTCGCTCCATAACGATAAATGAAAGCATAATTCAGGGCCCAACCATCCCGGGATCAAAAGGAAGACCACCCCTCAGTGCCAGCTATCGAGATCTCTATTATACTGATACCACCGATAGTAAAATCATCCAATTGGCAACAGATGTCTAATGTTCAGGCTAAATAAATCTTTCAAACCAGGCCTGACCCTGTAGATTAAAATCATGGAAAATAATTTTCGCGAATTTGCTTTGATCACCATAGATGAACTTGGGCTCTCAGACTATGAAGTTGCAAAGCTCACCGGTATCAAGAGCTCATCGGTCAGTCGCTGGCGAACAGGTAAAACCACTCCTCGAAAAAATAGTTTGAGACACCTGGCTCAGTTGGCTGGGCGCCAGATCCGATTTATTAAATCTGAATCTGGAATAAAGGTCGATTGGGTTAATGAAAGCGAGAGTAGCCTCACACCATACGTTCCCCTCCAGAATATCCGCCAAACCGTTAAAGTATATACCTGGAGCCAGGCTATGAGTGCTGGTTTCTTCCGGCGCAACGGCAGTATCGGGCAGAAACCGGTCCACTCGTTAAAGGGGATACCTGATATTGAAGATCCCCTGGTCTATTCTCTGATCATCGATGAAGAAAACAATCCAATGGTGGACCCCTACACTCGTTATGGTGATGTCCTGATCATCTCGCCGGCGGCCAGCGTAAAAAACGGGGATCATGTCCTGGCCAAACTCACGGATGGTCGTTTGATCTCCCGCAAGATCCAGTTTTCAGATGATAATTTGTTCTTCACCCGGCATGCGGGTGGTACGGCTGAATTCAGTGTTAAATCAGGGGCTGTCGATTTTTATCATAAGGTAGTTTACATCCGAAAACGCTAATGTAATGCCTGGCAGGTCTGCTCTCTTTAGATCGCTAAAATAAATAGGGTTTAAAATCTGCTTCATAACATAAGCTCCCACTCACAAGTCACATTTCGAAATATTCGGTGGTTAATTCAACAAATGGGCTTGCCTGGTGTCGTTCTGGTGAGCTGTGCAGGAGTTTATCCACAGATGCGGTTGCCTATTGTTTCGGGAGATACCCGGTGTTGGTCTGTGCCGGGGAATTATTGTGCCGAGAGCGGGAGTCGAACCCGCACAAGCGTTAGCTCACTGCCCCCTCAAGACAGCGTGTCTACCAGTTCCACCACCTCGGCAGCGAACTATTCGTCGGTTCCAGTCGTTTCTACAGTTGGAGCCGCTGCTTCAGCAGGACTATCCAACTCAGCCGGAATGGCTGCTTCAAACTGGGTCCCGGGAATGAAGATGTCTTCCTGCAGCTCTTTCTGGAAGTCACTCTGATCCGATGACCCGCCTTTGTTCAGGATACCGATCAAAATAATTATTACCATGAAGGCCACCGCCAGACCACCGGTTAATTTGGTCAGAAAATTCCCGGCACCAACACCCCCAAAGAGTGCACTGGCTGTATTGCCGCCACCAAAGGTGCCTGCTAAACCACCACCCTTACTGGATTGCATAAGGATGACCATCATCAATAACAATGAAATGATCACCAAAATAATGTACAAAAATGTCATGAGTTTCTCCTACTCGATTGCTCCGGCTTTGTCAATGATGCCTTTGAAGAGGTCAAGTTTCATACTTGCCCCGCCAACCAGAGCCCCATCAATGTCCTTATTGGACAATAAACCTATCGTATTTTCAGGTTTGACACTTCCCCCGTAAAGGATCCAAGTTGATTCAGCAGCCTCTGCATTAAACAGAGTTTTTAGCGCCCCACGAATGAATGTGTGGACGGCAGCGGCCTGTTCAGGTGACGCAGTCAGGCCGGTACCAATAGCCCAGACCGGTTCATAAGCAATAATTACTGTTTCCAGGTCAGCTTCGCTCAAGTTTTTTAAACCCTCACGAAGTTGTCTGGCAACTACCTGCTCAGTTGCATCAGCTTCGCGCTCTTCAATCTTCTCCCCCACACATAGAATGGGGATCAAACCTGTTTTCAAAGACCTGTGAACCTTCTTATTGATCCATTCGTCACTCTCACCAAAGACGTGCCGTCTTTCAGAGTGACCCAGGATCACATATTCAGCTCCGGTTTCCCGGATCATGGCTGCGGTGATCTCACCGGTAAAGGCTCCCGCTTCTTCCCAATGCATATTTTGGGCGCCGACCTTGAGTTCACTACCATTCACTACGTCAAAAACCGACTTCAGCGCCAAAAAAGGCGGGCATAAAATAACCGAGACCCCATGGGTGTCCAATAAATTAATACGCAGGGATTCGGCGAATTCGGCGGCAGCTTTTGGACCGAAATGCATCTTCCAGTTTCCAGCTACTATCTTATTTCTTTTCAATTATTTAGCTCCTTTCAAAGCTTCAAAAGCAGGTAAATCGATCCCGCTTAACAATTCTAATGATGCACCCCCTCCAGTAGAGGTGTGGGTGACACAACCAGCCAAACCAAATTTCTTAAGGGCTGCGGCACTATCGCCACCACCAACGATGGTAGTGGCCCCTTTTTTCGTGATATCGCATAGTTTTCGGGCAATTGATCGGGTGCCGTCCTGGAAGGGTGTCTGTTCAAACACGCCCATGGGTCCATTCCACAGCACGGTTTTTGAGGAATCCAAAATAGCATTAAAGGAAATAACTGTTCGACCTCCGATATCAAGCCCCATGAGATCATCTTCCAGGGCGCGGATAGGTAATTCCCGGGCATCTGCAGCTTCCGTAATCTGCCGTGCCGCAATACAATCTGAGGGTAAAACGAGATTAACACCCTTATCCAGACAAAGTTCGATGACATCTGACGCAAATTGCAAGCGGTCTTCTTCAACCAGGGATGAACCTACATTATGATTCAAAGGAGCGGCGCTGAGAAAGGTGAACGCCATCCCACCACCGATGAGAATATTGTCTGCCACATCAGCGAGACGCTTGAGGAGATCAATTTTTCCACTGACCTTGGAACCACCCAAAATAACCGTAAAGGGGCGTTCCGGTGATTCAATGGCCTTTACCAGAAATTCGATCTCCTTCATCAACAAAAATCCAGCGGCAACCTCCTTTATATGCTTCACGATGCCAACGTTAGAAGCGTGAGCTCGGTGAGCCGTTCCAAAGGCATCGTTAACATAGACATCAGCCAGCCTGGCCAACTGTTTTGAGAAGTCGGGGGCATTATCGGTCTCAGCCATGTGAAACCGTAGATTTTCAAGCATCAGGATCTCGCCCGGTTTAAGCGCTGCGACCAGACTCGCTACCTCAGCTCCCACACAGTCCGGAGCAAAATGCACGTCTGCCTGAACCAGTTCCGCCAACTTCTCGGCCACAGGTTTCAGGCTCATCTCAGGAACTACACTCCCGTTTGGCCGACCCAAATGTGAAGCCAGAATAACCGATGCACCCTGTTCCAATAAATATTCGATGGTGGGTAGTGATGCTCTAATCCGAAAATCATCAGTTACCCGACCAGCCTGATCCAGGGGGACATTATAGTCGGTTCGGACAAAAACCCGTTTACCACTTACCTTCAGATCTTTGACATGAGTCGGCATCTTTTCGTCCCGTTTCTATTTAATGGGCATTGTTTATGGCATCCGCCAAACTGACATGCAGATCAAATTTGAATTTTTCCACATTGAGCTTGGGCTCGTGCCAGACACCATAGTTATCCGCCATGATACATTTGATCAAATAGCTCTGGGTCAGGGCGTCGGTGGTCTTTTTATCATACCACCGGATATCGATCTTGGCGGCATTTTCATGGACGGCACCCAGTAGAGCGCTGAGAAAGGTCTGACGATTCTCAGTATCGGTATTGATTTTGGCAAATCCAGCCCCAATCAGACCCTGGATCTGTTCCCAGTCAGTTCCCACATAATTCTTCCAGGTCTGACCATATTTTTCAGCCATACCTGCTCCCAGATTCTCCAGTTGTTCAACGGCATGTTCAACAACCTGGGAATAAAGAGTGGAAGCTCCATGAGCAACAAAAATAGTCTCGGGCTGAACCCGGTCTGCGATCTTCAACAGTTCGTGGGCCAATTCGATGTTGAGTTTGACCTTGGTCCCTGGTTTACCCTTATTGGGACCATGCATGGTACCGATGGTTGGAGCGATCATCAGGACACCGGTTTCCGTGATGAATTGTTCAAATTCGTCGGGTTGGGTGTAAGTTGATATCTCAGATTTTGTGTCTTCATCTTCTTCACCGGCCAGCACGCCCAGTTCACCTTCAACAGAGACACCAAGGGGGTGAGCCATGTTGACTACTTCGCGCGTATAGCCAATATTCTCTTCCAGGGACCGACCGCACTTATTGGCATGGTCGGTAGAATTGTCAGCCATAACGCTGGTCAGGTGTTGTACAGCACCCTGCACGACTTTACGGCCGGCTTCGGTGGTGTAATCACCATGATCCAGATGAGTGGCGACCTGTATACTGGAGCGTTTCGCTCTACTGGCAATGTATTCAGCGGCTACTTCCAGCCCGGTAAGCGGGTCACCACCACCAAAATGCTTCAGAGCACTGTTGGAGACTGCCAGCAACCCGGAAGCCCCCAGGGTTTCAAAAGCATCAAAGGCGGCATTGATACCCTGGATGGTCGTGATATTGAACGCCGGTAAAGCATAGGGTTTGCCTTGAGAATTACCTTTTTGGCCCTGTTTGGCCTTGAGGGTCAGCGCGTGGGCACTGGTCAGATTGTCGGAAAATCTGCGGGAGGTATTTAATTGGGGTGGGTGGTTAAAACTTTGCATGCCATAATCTCCATATCTATGGTTAAAACTATTGTTTCTATTTAACTTTTAACTGTCAAAGAAGCATAGTAACTCAAGCCCCAGTTACTACAAAAACCAGACCAAGTCAAGGATTCCCGTGCTGGGGGGTTGACAAGGTAACCAGATCAACCCGAGCAGCTCCTGCTGTTTTTAGGACAGTCGCCAGAGCATTAGCTGTTGCTCCGGTAGTCAGGACATCATCAACCAGCAGTACGTATTTTCCCGTAATCATGGACTCCTGTTTAACGCTAAAAGCCTGTGCAACATTCTCAAACCGCTCCTCAGCATTAAGTTGGGTCTGGGTTTGGGTATATTTTGTTCTGACCACCAACTCATTTCCAGACCTGGCACCCAATTGAGCAGCTAACCAGCTACTCATGTCATCAACCTGGTTATAGCCTCTTTCCCTCAGTTTTCGGACATGCAGGGGGATAGAAATTACCAGATCATAGACATCAGGAAGTTGCCTGATAATTTGCTGGCGATAATGATTGAGCACGGTCATGACCGGTTTTCGTCTTCTGGAATATTTCAAATGATGGATCAAACTCTGGAATGGCGTATCGAATTCAAAGAGCGCCCAGGCACTTGTTATGGAGATCTTCCCCGGTACTGAAAAATGCTCGTGTGGTTTTCCGATCAACTTAAAGCTATCCAGGCAGTTTAGGCAGACCTGTTCCTCGTTCTGGGCCAGGCGTTTTTCGCAGATCAGACATAGCGGCGGATAGATCAGGTCCAGCACACCGGAGACCAGCAATTTGATGGGGTTGATAAATATCTGGAAGACTCCCATCACTCCATTCACGGGCTCCTATGTTTCACAGGTAAGCTAATAAGCTTGACTTCAATAGTGAGATACAGGGACTCCCGGTCGGTCATATGAGCGAAGCAGCTCCGATCACTGCGGCAGCATCGCCCAACTTTGCCGGCTCGATCCTGAGTCGACCCTGTTGATTTGAGAACAAGTGAGCATCCACCACTTCTCTTAGAGAATCGATAAAAAAATCAAATCCGGCGGCCAATGATCCACCGACAACAATAATGCCCGGATCCAGGAGATGGTTCACATAGACCAGGGAGTGTCCTACTGATCGCCCCAGGAGGCTCCAGGCTGCCAGTGCATTGGCATCACCGGCCTGGGCCAGCTCGAATATTTCCAAACCGCTTTTTACCACCCCTGCAATGTGCGAGTAATTCCGCTCCAGGGCCGGACCGGAGGCATAGTCTTCAAAACTGCCCTCATTATAGGGTGCCAAGCCATATTCAGTGGCGGTTCCATGGGCGCCGTTGAGAATACGACCGTCCCAGACAAAACCATGGCCATAGCCAGTTCCAAGAGTGATGCCGTAAACATAGGCTTCCCCCTGTCCGGCACCGGCGATCGCTTCGCCCAGCACAAAGACATTGGCATCGTTGTTCATTTTCACCGGACAATCGAAATGATCCTGTAGGCGGGCGACCAGGGGATAATTCTGAAGAATTGGTGTATTGGGGGTTTCCATGACAACTTCATGCTGGTCATCCAAAGGACCGGGAGCCCCAACACCCACCCCCACAAGTCGGTAATCTGGGGCTTTTTTGAGCATGGATCTGATAGTGTTCGCGATGGTCTGCATAAGATCATCACCGGTCTGAAAGCGCGACATGGCAATCTTTTCTGCCAGTTCCAACAAGGTTCCAGATTCGTTGATCAACCCGATCCGAACCTTGGTTCCACCAATGTCTACTCCAGCTCGTACATCCATCATTATATTAGTTTTTTCCTCTCCTGGATCCTTAATGATACCTGGGCATTTCAAGTTGAGAGTCTGAGAATTAAAGCATGCTTAGCTCTTAAACCGGGAAGTCCTGTTTTGCACTGGTCGGTGAATCTGGCCAGTTAGATTTGCCTGGTTCGATCCTCAGTTGAGGTATCTTTGCCAATCATAGTTCTGGACCTCGTCACGAGCAGTAGAATGGACCAATTGCAGAACCCCATACCCCGTACGATCCACAAAAATAAAAAGCACACCACCCTGAACATCGTAATAGTGCCAGGTCTCCCAGGGTTTGCTCTCCAGGGCTGAAGGGTTTCGTTCAATATTGTTTGGTGGTCCGTACTTGATCAGAACCTGCCCCCGATCAGTTCGCCAACCGTCCCTCCCTTCAGAGCTATATTCGTGATTCGCCATTTGAACCCTCTGATAGAACGCCGTTTTATATTCATTGATATTGGTATCCGGGTCAGGATCCATCCGCTCCCAGAATGCTGATAGGATATTCCCTTTCCCCGATGCATCTGAACTCATATACAGGCGCAGTTCCTGCTTGTCCATGATGACACTGACTACTTCAAATATTTCATCCAGCTGCAGTTCGCTGAGTGCCGCATAATCATTTGGTCTGACAACCGCTGTAGTTTTACTCGATTTGGGTCGCAGGACGTAAAAAGTCTTTTTACTAGAGGTGGATTGTCCGGTCTCTTCATCAGTAATGGTGATCTGTAGTTTATGGATTCCCGATTTCAAACCGGCAGTATTGATACCTCCCCAATCCACGGCCGTGGTTCCCGGCATCTTTTTACTGTGACCTGGATAATCCTGAACCACATCCTCGTTTAAAGAGAGTACTTCGGCGTGGACTTGAAAATTCCCGGTGCCCGTGAGCCCATAAACCTCAAAAAAGTAATGCAGCATGGGGGCCTGGGGCGAAAAGGTCCGCTCAGCATTGGGAACCACGTCATAGCCATATTTGGTAAATTCATTCTCTTTTTCAACTTTGACGATCTGTGAGGCAATGGTGATGTCAGACATACTCAACTCATCAACGAGTCCAAGTTTCAGGGTGACCGGTTTCCGAATTCGCTGCCGCCGGTTTGAGTGCACATCTACAATATCCACCTGCAGGATGTAATCTCCGGCTTCCGCATAAAATTTACTAATATCAGGGACATAGCTCAATTCTGACACTGCATTCAGATTCGAAGCTCGGTAAGTTCGCTGCCAACGATCCGGCGGATAGGGTACCACATCTCCCTGGATCAAGGCTGCCTGAAAAACAACACTGGCTTCGACCCCCTGCTCACCGGGCTGGTAGGTGAAGACCGACTGTGGAATCATCAGGTAGACATCCAGATACACGCCGCCTTCAATGGCGAACCGGGAATAGTCCAGTGATACTCCCAGATCAGCAGCTGTAAAATTATCAACGGCCAGCAGCGGCAAGGATACTGCCAGCAGCAAGATGGTTCTTTTAAGTAAATTGGACAGATACAAGGCGTGATACTCCTTCCTCTTCCATAGTGACACCATATAGAAATCGGGCTGCTTCCATGGTAAGTTTGTTATGAGTGATCACAATAAACTGGGTATTGGTGGTGAAGTGTTCCAGCATCTTGGTATATTTCCGAATATTGCGGTCATCCAGAGGGGCATCCACCTCATCCAGCACACAGTAAGGGCTGGGCTTAACCTGATAGATGGCGAAGAGCAGGGCAATAGCAGTCAGAGCCTTCTCACCGGCCGAAAGCATTTTCAGGTTTTGGGTCTTCTTGCCTCTGGGCGTTGCCTTAATGATAATATCGCTTTCAAGTAGATCATCAGGGTTTTCCAGCAGTAAACTGGCCTCACCCCCGTCAAATAGCATTTGAAAGGTCCCTTTGAAATGTTCCTGGATGGCCACAAAGGTCTCGCGAAATTGTTTACGGGCGATCCGGTCTAGTTTGGAGATCGTTTCCAGTAGGCTGGATCTGGCTTCCAGCAGGTCAGTTTGTTGTTCCCGAAGAAAATTAAGTCGACCTTGTTCTGCTTCGAACTCATCCTGTACGGCCATATTGATGGGGCCTAGATCTTCGATGAATTTCTGACTGCGCCGAATTCGTTTTTCGACCTTTTCCGTATCGAATTCCGTCAGATCCAGATCAGGTGGCAGGGCAGCCTGGTATTTCTCCTGGACCCGGTCCATTATATGCTGATTTCTGGCTTCCAGACTGGCAGCAGATACCGATAATTCACGTAACTCTTCAGCGGCTGCTTCCCGTTTATGGTGATGATCACGTAATCGCAATTCAAGTTCATTCAGAGCCTGACGTTTCACCTGGACCTGTCCGGAGATCTCGACCATGATCTCAGATTCACGCTCCAGGACAGTCTTCACTGCGGCCAGATGGTCCTTTTCCACACTCTGGGTCTCACGGTTTTCCTTTAAGACCCGGGTATGTTGGAGGTTCTCATCCTGCAGGGTTTGATCCCGTAAATTAATGTCTTTAAGCGTTTCCATCACGCTGCTGAGACGGGTATCCAGGTTGCGTTCTTCATTTTTCAGATTTACGTGTTCTAAACGACTGGCCTGGGCAGCCTCGCTGGCTGCATCGCGTTGGTTGAGCAGTGATTGCAGGGCGGTCTCCATGGCGCTGAATGCGGCTTCAGTACTGGCTCGCTCGGTTTCTGCAGTAGTAATTTGAGGAATAAAGGCAGCGATGCGGGTTTCGGCAGCTGAGATAGCCTGTTTTAGCTCAGTCAACTCTTGATCCACGCTTTTCACATCTGCTTCGGTGGAACTAATTCCGTATTGAGCCCGGGAGTTTTTACGCTCAACCTCCAGGAGGATCTGCCGTTGATCATCCCGGGTTGTTCGGGTAGACCTGAGCTCTCTTTCCAGGACCCCGATCCGGGCATGAGCGCTTTCAATGGTTGCACTATCTACTTCGATTTCATCCACCAACTTGGAAAAATGTTTCCTGAGGCGCTGGATCCGGTCACGTCGCCCGATGATGGTGTCTTCGCCTGCTCCCCCGGCCCCACCTCTGATCAATCCAAAGGTATCATACAGGGTTCCTTCCACACTAACAACCCGGCCGCTTATGTTTTTCCAATCCGGGGTATACTCATTCTCAACCAGAGTCAGATCCCCCAGTAATAATTGCGCCAGCGCTGCATAACCGGACTGTGGAATAACAAAGTCCAGAGCCGAACCAATGATATGCTCTCCCTGAAGTTTCGGGGGCAGTTTGGCAGGTGTGCTGCTCATCGGTTCCAGGGGCAGAAATGTGGCCGCGCCCACCTTCTGATCCTTCAGGCTGGCAATGGCTTTTATGGCTGAATCTCGATCCCGGGTCACCAATGCTTCAGCTAAGGGCCCCAGGGCTGTTTGGATGGCGGTCTCATAGCGCTCATCCACAGTCATAAGATCAGCTACCGTACCCAGGATCCCAAGCTGGGCCATGTCTTCGGTGAGCAAGGCTCTTACACCTCCTGAGTAACCTTCGCCTGACTCAAGTAATTCTTCATAAAAATTGAGTTGATTCTCGATGCTTACGCGTTGCCCGCGTTTCTTGGCCAGGGTCTCACGGGTTTCGTTTAACTGGTTCTGGAGCTGCTGGAAACCGGATTCTAATTCAGTGACCTTGGCTTCCAGGTCCTGATACTGGGTCTCGGCATTCTGGAAGTCCGAAACTACCAGGTCCAGTTCCTGTTGATACTGTGCTCTGGATTGCTTGAGACGTGCTTTTTTGGTTAGCAGGTGCTCAATAGTACTGTTATGCTGAGTCAGCGCGGCTTCCTGATGACTTTTTTGATGGTTTAGATCGCTGAGCTGGTTCAGCAACTCCATGTGTTTCTGATTTTGGGCATCGTGTTCAGACTTGGCTGTGCGATATTCTTCTACCGCTGTATCAAAGGCTGCATTAAGCGTAGCGGCTTTAGCCTGGGCGTCGTCGATACGCGGCTGGATATGGGCTTGCTCGTTAGTGAGGTCAGCACGGAGTTTTTCAGAGGAGTCCTCCCGCTCCAATAGGGTACTTTTCTCAACCTTGATCCGGTCCAGGGCAGCGGTGGCACTGGCAATCTTCTCCTCGGCAATGAGGAGGGTCCGCTCAATACTGATCCGGTCTACATTATGGGAATTGACCTTTTCCTGCTGTGCCTGGTAGTCAGCGTCGATGGCAGTGACCTGTGCTTTGGCCTCTTCAACCCGTTTTTCTTCAAGGCTGACCTCTTCCCCACTTGCTCCATAGCCATCTTTTAGCTGGGCAATGCGCTGACGAACAGGTCCCAGCTGCTCCATAATCTGGTTGCTCTGATGAACAGCCAGGGTGATCTCATCCTCTTTCAACTGGCCCTGCACCCGATCAAATCTTTTGTATTTGGCCAGTTGCCGTCGCAGACTGCCCACACTACTTTCGACTTCACTGATAATATCATTGACCCGATTCAGGTCATTTTCGGTTGAGTCGAGGCGTCGCAGGGACAAACGACGCTGCTGTTTATATTTATTAATGCCGGATGCTTCCTCAATCAGGCGTCTCCGTTCTTCCTTACTCTCACTAAGGATAGATTCAACCATCTTCAACTCGATGACGGAATAGGCATCTGAGCCCATGCCCGTATCCACAAACAGATTGTGAATATCCTTCAGGCGGCAGGCGTTCTTATTGATAAAAAATTCACTGGCACCATCTCTGAACACGCGTCTGGTGATGACAACATCAGAGTATTCAACCGGTAAAATACCTCTGTTATTGTGGATAGTTAAGGAGACTTCGGCAAAATTGACTGGTTTGCGTTTATCGGTTCCACTAAAGATGACATCGTGCATATTCTGGCTACGGAGTACCGAGGATTTCTGCTCCCCCATGACCCAGCGAATGGCGTCCACCACATTGGTTTTTCCGCAGCCATTGGGACCCACAATACAGGTCAATCCTTCCGCGAATTTCAGCTTGGTCGGTTCCGCAAAGGATTTGAATCCCTTTATCTCAAGATCAGATATATACATGTGGTGCTTCTATCTCCAATAGCAGGTCCTGAGCGTGACATGATCCAGGACCTGTTGTACTTAAATTGTTAGCCGGGCGGCCAGGTCATGACTCGTCCACCAAGAACATGCAGGTGTAAATGAAATACGGTTTGCCCGGCACTTTCGCCATTGTTCATGACCAGCCTAAACCCATCTTGCAAACCGGCTTTGGCAGCCAGGTCATTTCCTAAATTTACCATCTTTCCCATGAGGGTCTCATCAGCTTGTGTTAGAGCAGCGGGTCCGGCGATGTGTTTCCTGGGGATGACCAATATATGGGTGGGTGCCACAGGACTGATGTCATGGAATGCCAGCATAGCATCATCTTCATAAATCAATTTGGCCGGAATATCACCTGCAATGATCTTACAGAAAATACAAGCTTGTGTCATGTTTTCTCCTCGATGGGTTTAAGCAGAATCCTGAAGCAGAGCTGACACTAAACCAACCACATGTATGGCGGCAGTTTCAGCCCGTAAACGTCTGGGACCCAGACCCGTGAAAGTATAGTCGGAAACAGAGGCTAAATCAATTTCATCCTTTGACCAATCCCCCTCCGGACCGATCCACATGATAACCGGTTTGGGACGCTGAATGCGCAGCCTGCTTCCATAAACCGAGCAGCTGGAATCACCAGCGTGACAAAAAAGGTGGGTAGCGGACTGGTGGGCCTCAGCAAATTCCTGAAAACCGGTCAAGTCGTGGATCTGCGGCAATTGACAGCGCCGACTCTGTTTCATGGCAGCAATGGCTATCCGCTCCAGACGATTCAGGTTCAACCCTTTTTTGATCGTGTGTTCGGTGAGGAGCGGTACGATCTGATGCACACCCAGCTCGGTGGCTTTTTCTACAATCAGATTCAGATGATCACCTTTAAGGTTGGCTATGGCTAAAATTAATTCTCCTGGAAGTTCGCCCCGACCCGGTTCTTCGGCCAGGATGGTCAGATCGAGGGAATTATGCCCAATTGATGCAATGCGCGTCAGAGCGGCTGTTCCGCGACCATCAACCACCCAGATCTGCTGTCCAGGTTGAAACCTTCGAACGCGAACGAGATGGTGAAACTCTGAACCAGCCAGTGTCAGCTGGGTCAGCCCCCTTTTGTAGCCTGGCAGGTAGACTTGTTCACCAGTGATCACCGGTGCTGAAATTCCATGGCAGCCTGAAAAAAGAGACCCTTATAGATCTGGCGGGAATCGATGACCTGATCAAATGCAATATAGTCATATCCCAGCCGAAAATTATAGGAGGCGGCCTGACCCGTAAGGACGCGCAAATGGATCCCGCCGCGAACCATGGGAGCCACATCCGTTTCGACATGCTGCCAACGATCAAGCAACGCCTCATCATCAGCAGTATTCAATGCGAACACAGGACCGGAAGCAACAAAACCACCGACTTGCAGGGAGGCGTGCATGGTTTCCAGAAAGGGAAACCAGGTTGTTCCGGCGAGTAGTTTGACAAAACTCAAATTACGATTGTTGATGGAAACTGGTCGATTATAGTAATCGTAGTAGGCGAATGTATCGTTACTTTCAATAAGCGACCAATCCATTTCCAGATCCAGGCTCATAGCTTCATTAAAATGGAAACTATAGAAACCGCCCAAACTACCACCATATCCCAGAATTTCCATATCAAGACCCATGGTCCTGAATTTTAACTGTGATTGGGGTTGGGGTTGGGGTTGGGCTGGGAGGGGGTTAAGCAGGGACAGCGAAAAGAGTATCAGTGCCAGGCGAATAGTGGTCATCGATAGCGGATCATTTTTAGTTCGTGATACTCTGCTTCGCGGACAAAACAGATCTCATCCATATAATTCTCAATAAAGAGGAGTCCCCGACCGTTGCAGCGCATGCGTTGGTCGGGCTGGGTAGGATCTTCGAGACAATCACGATCAAAACCTAATCCTTTATCCCGGATCCTCATTTCCAGATGAGAATCATAGAGGGTCATATTGATGGACACCTCCAAATTCGAGCTGTTGCCGTTGCCGTGTTTGATGGCATTGTTAACGCCCTCCTGGAGGGCCAGGATAATATCCTGTCGAATCTCGCTGGGATAGCTGGTAGCACTTAGCACATTCCTGGCGAAAACCTGAACGCGTTCAATTTCCTTTATGTCTGAAAGGATAGCCAGAGAGTGGTCGAAGACTTGCTTATTGCTCAAATTCTTCACGGGGCGAATTATAAGATAAATTAGGGGGGATGACAAGTATGTTCAACGGCATAAACTAACATGGATCAGGACAAGATTTTTGGTGGGATGGTCCGGCTTAGATCTCATAATAGTTCAGGATTTGAGTTACAGGATGCTCGGGTTGGGTAAGATCGTGGTGACGTTGAATATAACCATCCAGGATGGTGTATTATTTATTCAACATCCTTGAAATCAGCGTCTTCGATATCAGCTTCATCAACCCGTAGGCGATTATGGGGTTCATCACTCTGACCTTTTACTTCATTGGGGTCAGTGTCAACGATCTTGAGATTATTGAGCATTTTTCCCACAGATTTGACAACGAAATAAACGATCAGTAGTAGTAGCAGATAGCGCATGGGTTCACCGTTTGATTGGATTATAGAATTTAGTCCCTTCGATGGGCTGACGGATCGTGCTGAGCAGATCAGCCAGATCATCCTGGTCGTTCACAAAATCGATATCGGTGGCATTGATTATGAGTAGTGGTGATGCTTTATAGCGGAAGAAATATTCGTTATAAACTTGATTCAGCGCCGCGATATAATCACTGTTGATATTGGATTCGAAGTCACGACCCCTTTTGCGAATATTATACAGTAACCGATCTGTATCTGCCTGCAAATAGATCACCAGGTCCGGGTGTGTAATGGTTTCCTCCATCATCCCGGCGATTTTATCATAGAGACCCATCTCATTTTCATCCAGATTGAGATAGGCGAAAAGCCGATCTTTCTGAAACATATAATCAGTGATCAATAATTTGGAAAAAAGTTCGGTCTGCCTGAGATCCTGGAATTGACGATAGCGACTCAAAAGAAAAAACAGCTGGGTCTGGAAGGCATAGCGTCGCCGATCACCATAAAAGGACGATAAAAATGGATTCTCATCAAATTCTTCCAGGACCAGTCTGGCATCCAGGTTCTGGGTGAGTCGCTCGGCTAGGCTGGTCTTCCCCACACCGATAACTCCTTCAATGGCGATATGGTATAGATTTCTCATACGGTGTTCAGCTCTTTTTCCAGGGGTTTTATCCAACTTTTATCAGTGCATTCTGCCAGCAGTTGAGCAATGTTTTTATGGGTCAGGGGATCCAGCATGTTGGCGGCGATCTCGGCCATGGGTGCCAGCACAAAACGACGTTCTCTGAAACGAGGATGAGGTACATGCAGCTCTTTTTCAGACCAGAGCTCAGTACCAAAGAGAATTATATCCAGATCCAGGACCCGCGGACCTTTGGGGGTCTCAGCAGACCGATCCCGACCGGCTTTGCGTTCAATTTCCAGCAGTTGTTTTAGCAGATCAGGAGCCGTGAGGGCGGTATCGAAGCGAATAGCGGCATTCACAAAGGCCGCCTGGGTCACTGGTCCCACTGCTTGAGTAAGATAGAGTTGACTCATGTGAACATTGGCAGACTGCCGATCTATAAATTTGAAGGCCGCTCTTACTTTTGCCTGGGGGTCATCCAGGTTGGATCCAACGCTGATGATAACTTTTGTCATGAACCTTGCTTTTTCCGCGTAACTTCGACTTCGACATAATCCAGCACAGCATCAATGGGGACTTTCTTCTTACGCAGGATTACAGTGATCTCATCAACATCAAATTGTCCGACCAGGGCATCGGCTACATGATCAGCCAGGGTTTCTATCAAATGATACTTACGGCCGGTCACCATTTCCTTCACCACACCATAAACGGTTTGATAATCAACAGCCTTGTCCAGCGTGTCTTCTGATGCACAGCGAGTGAAGGGATAGCGAATTTTTACATCCACTTCAAAACGACCGCCCAGTTCCTTTTCAAAATCCTGGACACCGTGGTAGCCGTAAAAAACGAGGTTCTTGATGGTTAGAATTCCCATAGCACGGAAATCTACTTAGCTATCGTAAAATTACAAATAGCTTTCCGATTTGAGGCGCTAACTGAAAAATAAAAAACTTTTCTCGCTCCTGCTAATACTTCGACACACACCTTAATCAAGTTCCGAGGTTTCGGTCCAGACGTATTCATCCTCAGGTATCCGGCTGTGGCGGATCCCAGCCCGGGGTTTGCCGCTCTGGCAAAAAAAACGGCAGCCTCGGGGAGAAACTGCCGTGTGGGTCGGTGTCGTAGAACACCTGGATGAACAATCCCAACAAAAGGATTTTAAAAGTTTAATTTTTTTTAGATCGGATCAAGTCTTGGGGTTTATTATTCATCTGGGTCAAGAGTACGAAATTCACAGGATTTAGCTATGGGGGTGTCTCCGATTATGTTGTTAGGAATATCCTTACAAACAATTCGCTCCACAGTTTTATTAAGAGCACCGGATTGGATCTATTCCAGGGAGGTCAGACCCTCTCTGATGGCATATTTTGTAAGCTCGGGAATTGAATTTAATCTGAGTTTGGTCTTTATCTTGGCTCGGTGTGCTTCCACGGTCTTCACACTGATGAACAGGATCGTGGCAATCTCCTGTGTCGGTTTTCCTTCAGCAATTAATTGGAGCACCTCCCGTTCGCGACTGGATAATTCAGAGGTTTTCACCTCCTCCACCAGTTTACCCACATAGTCATTCAGCACTGTGTTGGAGATCTCTTTACTGATATAGTAGCGGTCTAGCAGGACCTCGCGAACGGCCTTGATGAGCTCACTCCCAGCGCAGTCTTTGAGCAAGTAGCCTTTGGCACCAGCCTTGAGCATCCCCGTCACAAAATGCCGGTCTGAATGCATGGACAGAGCCACCACTTTCAGTTTCGGGTTGTCATGGAGAACCTGTAGAGTGGCTTCAATCCCGTTGAGTTCAGGCATGGCAATATCCATAACAATTACATCAACATCCATTTTTCGCGCTAGCTTGACTACTTCACGACCGTTATCTGCTTGAGCGATGACGTTGAATTCCAGCTCACTATTCAGAATGGAAAGCAGGCCTTCTCGAAAGAGGGTATGGTCATCAGCCAGTATGATATTTACAGCCATTAAATTCCTTCCAGTGAAACCGGCACTATCAAGGTGACAACAGTTCCCCCGCCCGGGTCAGATTGAATATCCAGAACACCTCCAAGATACTCGAGACGTTCTTTTATGCTAAATAAACCGAAACTATCGATTTTGCGTTGCTGGGGTTTGAGGAGGTCGGTATCAAAACCCTTCCCATTGTCCTGGATCTTGATCTCAAAGGAGTATCTGGTAGTCTGGGTGGTGACCAGCACCTGGTTTGCAGCAGCATGTTTGATGATGTTCTTTAGCACTTCATCAACTGATCGAAACAGGATGATCTCCTGTTCATCACGCAGCGTTACGGTTTCCTGGCTTGGATCATAAGTAGTTTTGATCCCGGTTTCAGCGGTGAATTTGTCCAGGCGCCACTCCAGGGCGATGATCAGGCCCAGTTCATGCAGGACCGGTGGGCTCAATTCGTAGGTGATGGAACGGGTCTGTTTGACAGCATCACTGATGTCTTGTTCAATGGCCTGTAGTTTTTGGGTGAGTTCTTCATCCTTAACGGTGTTCAAAACTCCGGCCAATTTAATTCTGGCCATGGCCAGGCTTTGCCCCAGGTGATCATGGAGGACGATTGCCAAATCCCGTCGTTGTGCTTCCTCAGCCAAGATAAGATCCGATGAGAGCTGCTTGAGCATGTTCTGGTACTCCCAGATTTCTGCTTCAACTTTTTTACGCTCAGAGATATCCCTGGCAATAATTTGAACGGCTGGGGAACCTTGGTATTGAATGGGAATTGCTGACACCTCTACCGGCACGAGTCGACCATCCTTGCGTTCGAAGACATCCTCTACGGAGAAGAGTTCTTCACTGTTGGCCAACATCATCTGTTCCAATTCCCGGGAGATCGTTCTGCGAGATTCTTGAATAAGTGAGTTTGCAGCCTGCCCAATCAAGTCAGATGACTGGTCAACACCCAACATTTCCACCAACTTTTGATTGGCATAAACGATGATACCATCCACATAAATGGCGACCCCTTCTCGGGCCAGTTCAATCATCTTGTGATAGTTTTCTTCACCTTCGGTTAAAGCGCGACGGGTATTTGGATTTTGGAGATCGATAAAGGACTTCTTAGTTGCCATATCTATTATTTACGTCGTAGAAGGTAAGGTCTTTAGACGGGTGGGCAAGAATGTTTGGGTGGTTGAGGTTATTGTGCATCAGTGCTGAGAGTAAGCATCTTCCACGCAGTCAAGAAAAGTATCTTGGTGTCGAGCCAGATTGTCCAGTTCTCGATATAGTATATATCATGGTTAATACGTTCTTGCATAAGCTCCATATTTTCGGTACCGCCACGGTACCCGTTGACCGCAGCCCAGCCAGTTATTCCCGGCCTCACAAATCTACGTATCTTATATTTTACCAGAAGTGTCGAGATTTTTTCATCCTCAACCACCATGTGCGGTCGTGGCCCAATAACACTCATATCACCCTTGAGCACATTAATGAATTGGGGCAATTCATCCAGGTTTGTCACCCTTAACAGTTTCCCAATCCAGGTAATACGATCATCGCGATTCTGGGTAATCTTCCTGAAATTATCAGAATCAATTACAGGGGTTCGCATGCTACGAAACTTGTAGCAATCAAAAGGCTGCCCACCTTTTCCAATACGTCTTTGCTTGAATATTACAGAGCCTTGAGAACTTAGCTTAATCAACACCGCGATAATGGCATAGAGCCACCAATAGAAAAAGATGATCACTATCAAGGTGATCCCGATGTCTGCCAGTTGCTTGATCGCCCGATGAGTAACATTGTTTAGTGGTTCCTGCCTCACGGCCAACACTTGAAAAGGACCCCATGGGATCATTGCTGTTTTACCCTTGATCACACTTGGGGTATTTTCAATAAGCCTGATACGTGAGCCATATTCCTCAGCAACATTTATCAGTTCAGCGAGATAGCTCACTTCGGTGTAAAACGACCCTAGCACCATCTCATATACGATTTCATGGTCTGAGATCTTACGGATTTCCTTCACAAGGGACTCAGAGTTTCCATAGGCATCTACATCAAGCACGTGAGTATCTTGGAATCCCATCTCAGGATGACCCAAAGCCCATGTTCCAAAATCATCGAGTTCTGCTGAATTAGCAATGAGGAGTGACATTCGAGGGGTATACCCTTTGGCTCGGATAAATCCGATGAGTTGCCAGCGCAGTCTGGCAGTTGTCAACAGGACCACAAGATCTGCCATGAGCAGAAAGCTTAACGCTAATCTTGAAAATTTGAATTTACCAAACACGACCACAATCAGGACCAACGCAACTAACATGATAAAGGCGGAAAGAATCCGCTTGATGTTCCAGGCCGGACCATACTGAATATCCCTATCATTGTAGATACGAAAAATACCTGACAACAGTAACCAAGCTATTGGGACCAACCATAGCAGAATAGTGAAGACATAGTTTTCCCGCGACCAGGCCAGATCCCAGATACTGGATGAGAGCTTATAAACACCCCATATGAGCAGGATATCGATGAGTCGAATGACAACAGGAAAAACAAACGAACGCTTGGTTTGCATATGATTACTTCTTCCCCCGACAAGTCATTTTCTTTAAAATTCCGGTCCCATTTTAGCTGTTTAAATTGAGTTCTATAGTTTTCGTGAGAACAATTGGGACTGAATGCCCACACCAAAGACATTGGCCTTTCGCTCTGGGTTTTCTACCCGTGGGGATACCCCCTGCACTGGAGATCCAAGATTCTCTGTAAATTCATATTCGTAGTAAATATACATTCTTCCTAGTGAAATATCGCGCCAATAATTCAAACGAAGTTCCAACTTGTCTTCAGGAAAGCGCCCCCCTTCAGCTACGTCAAGTAAGAGAACACTGTATATTTTTCCATGCCGCTCATAATTAAATCCCAGACTTAGACTTTGTTTGTCATCCATATATCCAACATAGAGGAGCATATCATCAGAATCAGACCCACTGTGAGCACCAAATCTCCGACCATCGTATATACCATAATCAAAGACCCGCCGCCCATACCAATCAGGGGTGGCACGATGAGGATAATAAGGACTTTTCATTAGGTTAGCGTACTCAAAACCCAAATAGAGTTCTGGTTTATAAAAGAGGCCGTATTTTCTGAACCCAATGACACTGGCACCAGAGTGATCAGGATGAGCCCGCAGATCATACCAATCCCATCGATGATCATTCCAGCCATACTCCAAAAAGAGTTTCAAACCAGATTCAGGAAAAATAAAGGATAGGAAAAGTGACAAGGTTTGGTCCGTTTGATCTGATGGGTTTTCACCTGTTTTCTCATCATATAACTTTTCTTTCCTGAAAGCCTGCAAAGGGAGCAATACGGCGTCCTGCCACCGTATATCCTTACGGACGTAATTGCCTCCACTTAAGAAGGTTCTGGAAGCACCCAGGGTGACTACTGGATTAGAATAGTAAGTCATTGACCCAAAAACGGCGGTATAGTAGGGTTTAGTTTGATTCTCAGCCAGTCGGGAAAATACATATCTGGCTACCAGACCAAAATCACCCATCCTTTGCTCACTCAGGGTCCCAAATTCAATGCGCGGGAGACCAGAAGTGTTGGTCGTCATATTAAGGCTGGTATGAATGCCTGGCCCCCACCACATCCCTGTGTTGGAGAGACCGGCGCCGACCCCTTTCCAATGCAGAAAAAACTGACTCTCCCGCAATCGAAGCTCGTTAAATGGCTCCTCACCCCGACCTGGACCATCATTGAGAACATGAAATTTGCGAACATATAGCTTACTGGATTCAGGATCATAGTTAACGTGATAATAGGTAAAGGGTCGATTTTCAACCGCTTGAAAATAGGGTTCGATAGAAAGGTACAGGTATCGATGGTTCAGGCTAAAGTGAATGGAGCTGAAAAAAGTTGACCCTCTCCCAACCCACAATTCAGAAGTATTTTCCAGGTTCGGGGCATTATCATTGTAGTAATATTGAGCTATTGCATAGGTATTGATCTCGAACCCGGTTGCTGGCCAATGCCGGAGAAGTGGGCGAATATCGTTACTATAGCTCATGAGAGCTTGTCCCAGAAACTGCTGCTCAAGTTTTGTGAGTTCCAGGGGATCGCCGGGATAGTAATTATTCTGCGAAAGCGCTATTGCCTGAGCAAAAAGAACGAACCCATACAGAACTATCCGCAACTTCTTTCTAACCATCTGCTTCAACTCCTTATTTCGTATAAATGCTTCTTACCATCCTCAAACCCAACATGCTAAAATATAGTGCGGAGATGAAAGCTCTAATCCACCTGCCTTCACCTCAGTATTTGTCAACTGCAAATGATAAAATAGTTGGTCTTGGTTCTTGGGCAACTACATTGTTCTTTTAGTTGAAAATGTCGGATTGGAATGTGAATATAGAAAATTAAACTAACAGATGTGATAATAAAAGTCATGATTGCCGGGGTACTGCATCCTAAAGCTTCTGTGCTGTCAGGTTTTTTCCCATGTTGTTGTACCCCCAACATAAACTCAGCATAAAGCTGTTAAAACGGTTGAATAGGGATAAATGGTGGCGGCAACCCACGACTTAAGTTTCGGGTTACTATGAACATATGCAAGGTGTAACCGTTTTAACGGTTTACAATTATTTTGCGTAATAATGACTTTAGAGACAGACTCTAATTAAGATTGATGAGATTGAGGAACTTTCAACCATGAAAGTGGCCATTGTACATTTTGTGTTACTCTATATGAGCGGTGCCGAGAAGGTCCTGGAAGCTCTTTGTGAGCTTTATCCAGATGCTGATATTTACACCCATGTCTATGACCCTAATAACATCCCGGAGCATATTAAGAAACATCGCATAAAGACCACTTTTATCAACCGCCTGCCTATGGCCAGGAAATTCTATAAATCCTACCTCCCATTCATGCCCATTGCGTTAGAACAATTGAATCTCGCCAATTATGATCTCATCATCAGTTGTGAATCTGGCCCTACCAAGGGCATCGTACCTGACCCGGATACGGTTCATATCTGTTATTGCCATTCTCCCATGCGTTATGTCTGGGACATGTATCATATGTATAATAAGCGCAAGAACCCTGTCATCCGGTTTCTATCAGCCCTAATAACTCACTCTCTAAAAATATGGGATGTCACAACAGCAGCCCGTGTGGATCAATTTGTTGCCAATTCGCACTTTGTCGCCAGGCGGATCAATCGATACTATCATCGGAGTTCCATCATTCTCTCGCCCCCGGTAGACACCACCCTTTTTGAGGTCGCAGAGCAACATGATAACTACTACCTCTGGCTGGGTCGTCTGGTCCATTATAAACGTCCGGACATTGCTGTAAATGCTTTTAATCAAAATGGGAAACGATTGATCATAATTGGAGCTGGTGAGGAATTTGAAGGCTTGAAAAGCTATGCTCAACCAAATATTGAGCTATTGGGTTATCAATCATTTGAAGTGATCAAAAAATATTTGTCTCGCTGTCGAGCATTGATCTTTCCCGGGATAGAAGATGCTGGCATTATCCCCATGGAAGCAATGGCATCGGGTCGTCCCGTGATTGGTTTTGATAAGGGAGGGGTACAAACGACCATAATCGATGGTCTGAGTGGTGTTCTCTTTCAAGACCAATCGCCAGCAGGTCTTGTAAAAGCCATTGAACGATTTGAAGCAATGGAAGACCATTTCGATTCAGCGAAAATTACCGCCCATGTAGTTCAATTTGACCGGGAAAATTTTAAGGTGTCATTCAATCAGATCGTGACCAAACTCATCAGTGAGAGGAAACAAAGTTGAATCTATTTAGCGGTCACAGGAGTCACAGAAGTCACATTCAATCAGTTAAAATAATATATGTACAACATCAACTTTCACATGGAGTGAATATGCTTTTACGATCCATTCTTCTCTTGAGTATAGTTCTCATGACTTCTACCCAGGCTCAATCCATTCAGAAATTGGTAGAAAAAGTTGGCGGGGGTCAAATGCAGGTGGGAGAATTCCAGAAAAAGGCCGGTGCCGATACACCAACTGAGATACCGGCGGAGCTACCCCAGGAAACGGTGATAGAGCTGGAACCACTTGTTGAAGAATCAAATGAGATCAAACAGTATGGATATGATTATTTCTCCAGTCGTAGCGAGTTAATTCTCCTGGATAATCTCCCCGCACCTACCAAATATGTTCTAGGCCCTGGCGATGAGATTATCGTCACCATGTGGGGTGAGACCGAATTACGTGAGACGGCCGCCATATCCCGTGATGGCAGCATTTACCTTGAAAATGTGGGCTTGGTTAACCTGGCTGGATTGGGTTTTGATCAGGCAAAAAGTAAACTCAAATCACGGTTTGAGAGAGTCTACTCAACCCTTCGTGGCGGGAGTAAAGCATCCACCTTTTTGGAAATCTCCCTGGGTACCCTTAAATCCATGAATGTTCATTTCCTCGGAGAAGTCAATGCACCGGGAGTGCTCCCCATTCATTCATTCTCAACGGTGACCACCGCGCTGATCCAGGCTGGTGGAGTGGCTGAGACCGGCAGTCTCCGAGATATTCACATTATCAGAGACGGCAAACCCCTGATGACCCTTGACCTTTACAGCTATCTTCAGAGTGGCAATACAGCTAGAGATATTCGCCTCGTAGATAACGATATCATTTCAGTGCCGATTCGAGAAAGCAGTGTACATATCCGTGGCAAGGTCAGAAAACCAGGGATATATGAACTCCTAAAAGGGGAAACGCTCAATGATCTCATTCGATTTGCCGGTGGTCCTGACTACGATGCTGGAACCCGCGCTGAGATCAATCGTGTGCTCCCCCTGGAGTATAGAACAAGTGAAACAGAATTCGTGACCAACATCTGGGTAGATCTTATGGAAGGTTCAGATATTGACCTGCTTGATGGTGATAAGATCAACATCCACTCTCTCTTCATTTCCGAGAGGATAGTCCAGATTCAGGGGGAAGTTAAAAATCCCGGCAGCTTCACAATGGCTAAAGGCATGCGCGTAAAAGACCTGCTTGAGCTTTCTGGAGGTGTGTTTGGAGCAGATCATTGGCAAAAAGTCTACCCCTTTCGGGCAGATTTGATTAAAAATGACACCTACACTGCCAGCTCAGAGATTTTTCCAATCAAGTTGGATCAGCTGAAATCTGGACACGAGTCTGAGAACTTACTTTTAGCGGATGGAGATAGACTGATTATTTATCCTGCCAGCATCATCAATTATAGAAAAGTTGTCAAAATATATGGCGATGTTCGCGAGCCAGGTGAATATAACCTGGATGAAAATATGGGTCTCACTGATCTAATTCTACGGGCTGGAGGATTCAGTTACAGCGCCTATCCAACTGAAATTACGATTAATAGTATCGACCCTTTTAAAAACAATCCCAGTACCCTATCTACAGAAATAAAGGTGAAATTGGAGCCTTCCATTTTCAATAATTTCCCTGAACTTGGAGATTATAAACTCAAGAACATGGACCAGGTCTTTGTTCGCAAGCGCCCGGAGTTTCAAGTCCAAAGGAATATCACATTAGAAGGTGAGGTCCGATTTCCTGGAGTATATGCTCTGGAGAATAAAGAGGAAACACTTGCACGTGTGATTGAACGTGCCGGTAGTTTTACCAATGAAGCATTCGTAGAGGGGCTGAGGATTAATCGGCATGAGAAACGACTTATCCTGAAACGAAAAGGGCGAGACAAAGTAGATCTGGATATCCCCCTCCGAGCTGGAGATCAGATATTCATTCCCAAGCATTCGAGAACCGTAGAGGTGCTTGGAGAGATCAACAGTCCGGGATTGATCCAGTATCAAAAGGCCATGGATATCAGGGAATATATCAATATTGCCGGCGGTTTCACCCTCGATGCTGATCATTCCAGCATTGCGGTGTATTATCCCAATGGGGAATCACAGAACAAAACTTTACTGAGAGACCCCACTGTGCGAGAGGGCAGCGTGATCGTTGTACACCAGAAGCGTGAGGAATTGCCTATTGACAAAACAACCCTCCTCGCTGAAGTCACAACCATCCTGATCCAATCCCTGTCTTTGATTGTGGTCGTGATCAAGCTCGCCAACTAAACAATCCAAATGGTGAAATTTATGAGCAAAAAGAGTCCTGAAGCGTATCAGATCCTGCAGAATGACGAAATCGACCTAAAAGCCCTGGTCTTGGTTCTATGGTACGGGAAATGGTCGCTGGCCAAAATCACTATGGGGTTTTTGGTGATGGGCATAGTCTATCTGATTTTTTCTACACCCCTCTATTATTCCAATGCTGTCATTATACCTACAGAAGATCAGGCGTCCAGTCCCATGAGCAGCATCGCCAGTATTGCATCTTCAGTTGGAATGGATCTTGGTCAATCCGGTGCAACAAGTACAGTAGATCTGGTGGATTATGTTACATCCAGACAGCTCAGGACCACCTTGCTGGAAACTCCCTGGGTGAATAAAAAAGATAACGTGGTGAGTCTGATCAACTATTGGGGTATCATTGATACATCTGGTTTTTTCTTTGCTCTGAAATCCGGGATCAAGTCCGTGATAGGTTTGGAGCGGAAAACGATCGAGGAAATGCGTTTAAAATGGTTTGAAAATGGTAGGAAAATCCTTAAGGAACGCGTGATTGCCAGACATACGGGAACTGGATTAATCGTGGTAGAAGTGTGGATGGAAGACCCGACCATGGCCATGCAGATCACTAATTATGTGGTCGAATCCATGATCAAATATACCAAGGCACTCAAAGTGAAGAGTTGGAGTGAGAGCAAGGTCTTTCTGGCCAAACGTATGGATGAAGTGAGTGTTGATCTAAAACAGGCCGAGGATCAGATGACCCAATTCCAGAAGGATAACCGGAGGATTACAGACTCCCCGGATCTAGCTATCGAATTGGTCAATCTCCGTCGTGATGTTGAAATCAAGACTCAGCTTTATATCGGACTGCAAAATCAATACGAGTTCGCCCGCATGGAGGAAGCCAAGGATCTCACCGGGATCGTTGTCCTCGACCCCGCTTATTATCCTGTTGAGACTGCCCGACCCCAAAAGGCCATGGTGCTGATGGTGAGTATTATTTTGGGAGCTTTTCTATCCGCACCTCTATTCCTAATATACCGTGGCATCCAGTCCTAACTGTTAAGCTGCATTTACAATCACCAAGCCTTGACCCCACGCATGATGTATTCAGGTCTCAGGGAGCACAGGTGAGCAGCCATAATAGATCTCTCGGTTTCCTAACTCACCTGAGCCGTTCAGGGTCAACCCTCCTGTCACGTATGTTGGAGGAATATGAAGACATCTGCATCACAACGGAGGCAGAATTACCCCTGGAACTCTTTGGTGTAAAATCTTACGCCCCCATCTCCTTTTCCAAGCACTCTGAGCTGGAAAACTACCTCGATGAAGTGCTCAGCCAGACTCGGTTCAATTCCTGGGGGCTTGCTTCAAACAGGATCAGCGAGCTATGTCAGCCGGCTGGATTTCCCTTGTCAGGACCACAGCTTGTCAAAATACTTTTAGAGGTATATTGTGAGACCCATAAGCCCAATGCCAAGATTGTTTTGTATAAAGCCTGCCCGCTCATGCCCTGGCATCTTCCTGAGTCAATTAAATATTTCTCGCCAGTCCACTTATTGCATATCATACGCGATCCACGGGCAGTCTATCACTCACAGTCCAATAGCTTCAACCCATATACCGGCAAGCCCTATTCGACCTCGCCTTTACGAACAGCTTTGGACTGGCAGGCTGCGGCAAGAGTATCTGACATGCTAGGATCAGAAGATTTGATCGAAATAAAATATGAGGATCTGATTCATTCGCCTGATGCGACCATGCGATCCATCCTGACAGATATAGGCCTGGAGGGGGCCAGGAAGTCCGAATGTCATAACTCCTTTGTTGATCGTATGGATAGTCGGGATCAGCAACTCCATAAAGAAGTCATGCAAAACCCTGATCCGAAAAAAAACTCAAGCTGGGAAAATCACTTATCATCAAGAGACCTAGCTATCATCGAGACTGTACTCGCGGACCAAATGAGTCAAAAAGCCTACGCGTGCATCGGAAATCCCAATGAGCCTGCTAAACTCTTTTACCTGTATCTCAAACTTGCTTTGCTTCTTGAGGGCGTATGGAAAAATATGCGCAGAGCTCGTCGCATATTGAAAATATTGGTCTCCAACCCGGCTTATCTCAGGCACAGGTTCAACTTGAAAGTCAGACATGACTAAACCACCCCTGGTTACCATCATTATCCCGGTCTATAACAGTGAATTCATTGACACATGTCTCAAGAGTTGTTTTGATCAAAAACTGTCAGGTGGAAAGCTTGAGGTTATTGTGGTAGATGACGCTTCAACCGATAACACTGTTCAACGATTGATTCAACTCCAACAGATTTTTACATTTAAGGTGGTTCAATTAGATAAGAATGGTGGCCCAGCCCGTGCTCGTAATGCCGGACTAAAAGATGCACGAGGTGAGTTTGTAGCCTTGCTTGATTCTGACGATTCAATGCATCCTGACAAGTTATCTATCCAACTGGATATTCTGCAAAAGAAGCCAACAATACATGCTGTGATTTCGGGAATCGAGGAGATCGATGCTAGCGGTGTTCATTTGCGGAAATTAAGTCGACCCTTCCCAGGCGAAAGGGAAGCGCAGGCAAAAGTCATCTTCCTGGACAAACTACACACCATCACTTCTACCCTGCTTTTCAAGCGATCACTATTGGAAAGCACGGGTTATATGAACGAAAACTTATTGAATCTTGAGGATATGGAATTTGCTTTACGACTACTAAAATATACAACTCTGTATTATGTAAAAGAGACCCTAACCATTCGCCGAGTGCTTAGTACAGGGCTTTCTCAATCAGTATCTGAAGCATTGTTCCTGACTAGCCGTTCTGATTTCCTCGCGTCAGCACTGGAGTTATATCCATCTTTTAGCAAGATCGAGGAGGTCTACTGGTCACTTAATTATGCTCGCCTCGGGCGAATTCTCCAGAGACAAAGCCAACCGGACCGTGCCAGGGTCCATTATCTGGCGAGTGTTCGTTCACAATTCAACCTGATTGCTGTATTAGGATTCATCCTATCATTTTTCCCGGCCACGGTCCAACGCCAATTGGCAACTATTAACTGGAAGAAGAAATAGGAACGAGGACCAGAACAGCGTATGCTCTTTAACTCGGGTCAATTCTTTTTCTTCTTTATAGCAGTTTACCTACTCTATACCCAGCTAAACCACAGATGGCAAAACAGGCTGTTACTGGTTGCCAGTTACGCTTTTTATGGTGCCTGGGACATGCGCTTCCTTTCACTTATTTTTATTTCTACCATCGTAGATTACACAGCAGGAATATTGATCCATAAAAATCAACAGGCAAATAATGCCCGGGCTGCGAAACGCTGGATGATCCTCAGTGTCGTGGTGAACCTAAGCATTTTGGGTTTCTTTAAATATTTCAATTTCTTTGCTGATAACTTTGTGGACCTTGCGAACCTGTTCGGATGGCATGTATCTATTACCACATTGAAAATAATTCTGCCGGTTGGAGTCTCCTTTTATACCTTCCAGACCATGAGCTACTCCCTGGATATCTACCGGGGTAATATGAAGCCTACTCGACATTTTTTCGATTTCGCGCTATTCGTATCCTTTTTTCCACAACTTATGGCTGGTCCCATTGAACGGGCCAAGCGCCTGCTCCCTCAGATCGAGAATAAGCGGATTCTCTCAGCAGAAAAAGTGATGATGGGTAGCTGGCTGCTCCTCTGGGGAGTGTTTAAGAAGGTTTTCATCGCAGATAATCTCGCCCCTTATACCTTCTGGAGCACCACCATGTCCATGTCCCCCACTGCAGGCGATATTTATCTGGGGGGGCTCGGATTTGTTATTCAGTTCTATTGCGATTTCTCAGGTTACAGTGACATGGCTCGGGGGCTGGCGGCCATGATGGGGTTCAAACTAACTTTAAATTTCAAGCTCCCCTATTGCTCAACCAACCCAGCTGTTTTCTGGAGTCGTTGGCATATTACACTCAGCTCCTGGTTGAGAGACTATTGTTATGCTCCCATCCTTAGGAGTCAGGGTGTGTTTGGAAACAAAACTATGGCCTTGTTAGGCACCATGGCCATCTCAGGTTTCTGGCATGGTGCCGACTGGAAATTCATCCTTTGGGGAACGCTCTGGGGCAGTGCTATTCTGCTCTATCGCAAACTTACTCCCCTATTCAATATTCTGAAAAAACGGGGGCCTGTCTGGAATAACACATTAGGAATTCTGGGAGCAATCTATACTTTCAACCTATGGCTTATTGTTGGGCAGCTGTTCTTTACACCTGATGTCATGCGGGGTTTATCTAATATGTGGATCATCTTTACCGACTGGTCCATATCGGAACATACGATCAAGGATCTCTTTACCTTGATGTATTTTGCATGGCCCCTATTCATTATGCAGATCGCTCAGTTCCTCAGCAAAGATCTGTACATTATCTTCAGATTGCCTTATCCAATTAGGGTCTTTATCTATGCCGGATTGTTATTTTTACTCATAACCAGTGGAGCAGCGGGTGGAGCAGAATTCCTCTATTTTCAGTTTTAAAGTGCTCAGGACTCCCCTGATCATTGTAGGACTCTATCTCGCTGTAGAGATTATTTACCGTTTGTTCACATTCGGAAGCTATGCAGCACTGAATTGGAAAACCTACAATCCGCATGGAATTCTATTGGCGGACATCAGCATGCCTGTTGCGGATGCTGATATCTCCTGGAAACTGAAGCCAAATGTAAAAACAACCTATAAAACCCGGCCTTTCAGTACGAATTCATTCGGTTTCAGAAATCCTGAGATTGAAAGAACCAAGGATCCTGATGTGACCAGAATCGTATTCCTGGGTCGCTCCATCACCATGGGTTCAGGTGTAGCTGACGGTGAAAGTTATCCGGATGTATTGGGCAAACTATTGGAAGCATGGGAGCCCGGTGCCTTTGAGGTTATCAACTGTGCAGTGGAAGGATATTCGCTTACACAAATGTTTGCATCCTATGATAAATATATTTCAGAGCTGAAACCGGATATGGTTTTTGTGCTGGTCTCAAAGATGGATATGTACATTAAGCAGCTCGAACCTATTCCTGCTTTCCAGGATGTCCAGCCAGCGTGGAGCAATCTAAAGGCCAGATTGCACTACACCTTCCTCTATAAAGCTCTGACCCATATGGTAAAAGGATTTACCTGGCGCTTTTTCGCAACGGACTGGGACGAACGGGTTGAAGGGATATATAGCACGGCAGCAGACACCCTCACCAGAGAGATAATTTTGACCCGCTTCATCAAGGCCCGCCATCAGGAACAGATTCAAACATATCTAGTTTTACCGAAAAGGAAAGCCCTCAGGTATGGAGGTGCAGCCGAAGTCCTAAAAGGCTGGATCAAGGAACTGGACGGGGTTACATATCTTGACATCGATGACTATATGAAGCCAAGAACGCCTAAGAACGCCTACATCTATTTTGGTGATACTCATCCTAACTCAGACGTCCATAGATTGTACGCCGAAGCAATTTTTAATCATTTTAAATCCGGCACTGTCAAGAGATGAATACACTAAATCATCAACTTCCTAATATACTCATCGCAGGCTATCATAAGGCTGGTACAACTAGCCTGTTTCACGAACTGGCTAAACATCCTGACATTTTTCCATCTTTGGTAAAAGAGCCTTTCTATTTCCGGCCCTATATCAATGGGCAGGACCTACCCCCCATCGAAGAGTATGCACGTAACTTTATGGGAGCCCGGGATGAAAAATATCGTATGGAGGCTTCGCCCACCTATATCTACGGACAAGAACGAGTTGCTCGGAAGATTCAGGAGGTTCTTGGGGATGTGAAGGTCATCATCAGTTTGAGGAATCCCGTCGATCAACTATTTTCGCTTTACAAGCATCATCTGCGCTTTATGAAGATTGAGCAGGGGCAAAGTTTTCTTGAATTCGTCCAATCCCGAGATGACTTTGAACGACAGACCTATGTCAAACACCTTTCAGGATGGTATCGTGTCTTTGGCAATAACTTGAAAATCATCTTTTTCGAGGACCTCCTTAAATCACCTGATATAGTCATGCGTAACCTGACCAAATGGCTGAAACTACAACAGATCACCATTTCTCCGGACACTATGATCAATGCCAATCCAGGAGGAACATACAAGTATTATTACGCCCATAGAATGGCATTGGGTGTTTTTGAAAAGACCAAACGCTACCTTCCCCATCACTTTTTTGTATGCTTGAGAAAACTTTATTATCGCCTGAATGGGCAACAGGTTAGGCATATCCTTGATGATGCATCCCGGGCATATATTCTTAAAGTACTGGCACAGCAGAATGCGGAACTCAAAGAGTTGCTCATATCAAGGGGGTATCAAAAGCTCCCCGCTTGGCTCGCAGAGCTGAGCAGTCAGGATGAAATTTAAGATGCTACTATCTTGTCTCTCCCCTTTGGATTTTTTTGTGCTCTCCACTCATGTAAGGGATGCTAAAGATGCAGCTTACGCGACGGCTCGCTAAAAATAGCTCACTGGTCTCGGCGATAACCTTCATGGGTCACTTACTTTCAACAGGGTTAAAACTGCTGATTTCAAGAAGCTATGGCGTAGTAGGATTTGGACGATTTGCCCTGATCATGGCCCTGGCCAGGTTCTTCTCCACCGTTGTGCAAATGGGGTTCAATCAATCAATCGTTCACTTCATTTCAAAATATCATGCCAACCAGGACTGGGCAAATGCCAGACGATTCTTTCAGACAGGCATCATCCACATCCTAAAGGTTTCTGGGCTATTTTTAATAATTATCCTGCTCTTCAGAGTTCCTATCCTGGGTTTGATGAACTTAGCGGACAGCGGAAGTGTAGCGCTGCTCATTGTTTGGAGCATTTCCAGTATCATCGCTGTAAACAACTATCTCTCAGCCACAATGAGAAGTACGAAACGCTTCAAAGAACAAGCTATTTTATTCACATCTTCCTTTCCCATTCTCATGCTATTGGCCTATTTCGGGTTGAGATTCGCCCTGGCACAAACTCCTGATCTGTTCAAGTTCCTCATTATTGGCATATCCATGAATGTGGTTATGCTCATACTGGTGTATGTTTATGTAAGGGGCATATTCAGAAAAGAAAATCTTACATCTCAGGCAATCCAAGATCCCAAACAGCTCTCACGCTACAGCATGCCAATTTGGCTTTCTTCAACGCTTCAAAGTGCTTCAAGAAGCTCAGACCGCATCATGCTTGGTATATTCTCAACCCTGACTGAAGTGGGGATTTACGGTGCCGGTTTGACATTTTCCATCCTGGTTGCCTTCCCGCTTAAATCCATGGGGCCCGTCTTCCAACCCTTTATCATCGAAGCCTATGAGAAGGGCAATTTCCAACAGATTAACAAATTGTATAACACAATGGTCCGATGGTCATCCCTGTTTGTAATCCCACTTTTGAGCGTATTGATAATTTTTGGAGACCGCCTACTCCTTCTTTTTGGTAAAGGTTTTGGAGAGGCCTACTGGGTCATGATTATTCTGGCTACAACCCAAAGTATCAGCACCATTTCAGGAATCGCCGGTACCATTTTAAACATGACTGAGAAGCAAAAGTCCCATGCCCAAATCATGACTTTTATTTTTGTGCTTACCATTGCACTAAATCTGCTGCTCATCCCCCTTTGGGGCGCGTTGGGTGCGGCCCTTGGTACAGGTCTCTCTATTGTCATAGTTAACCTTATCCGAGTCAGGAAACTCATTCAATATTATTCACTGAAAACTGATTTCCGGGTCGTCCTAAGGCTTCTTTTAAGCTTTTCTCCCCTCGTCATCCTCTCCTTCTGGATATCCCGCTTAGACCTGATTCCCTGGTATGCACTCATGAGTGCCCATATTGTTTTAAGTGGTCTCATCGTATATTTTACCCTCAATCAAAATGAACGAGAGCAACTACAGTCTAAACTAAAAAGGTTACTTTAAGTTGACTAACAAGCGAATTAAAATTCTATACATCACCTCTTTGGGGCATAGTGGCAGCACCCTGCTGGATGTACTTCTGGGTCAACATTCACAGCTGCAGAGTTTGGGGGAGCTGGCATTTTTTGATACGTGGATCGCAGAGAAAAATTTGTGTTCCTGTGGAACAGCCCTGCCACAGTGCCCCTTTTGGATAAATGCCACCGCTGGTCACTTCACCCCAGTTGGTGAACTGAACTCGGCGGGTTTCCTGGATAATTCCTACAAACTCTTCCAAGGCATTCAAGCAGCTGTCGGAGCCAAGATTATTGTGGATTCATCAAAGTCCATACACCGTTTAACCGTCCTGCTCAAGGACCCACGATTCGAAGTGAAGGTTGTGCATCTTATCAGGAATGGGCTTGCCGTTGTAAATTCTTTGACTAAATCACATCGCAGACCAGGATCATCCCTGGCAGAGATGACCCCACCCACCCCACTGCTTCAAGCAATATTACGTTGGACAAGAAGAAATAAGGCCATAGATAAACTCATGGACAGCCTGCCAAATGAAGCTTATACAAGGGTTCGTTATGAAGATTTGTGTACCTCCACTGAGGATGAGCTCTCCCACATACTGGATCTTTTTAACTTGAATTTTGAACCTGATATGCTCCAGCCTAGCCTTGCGAACAATCATAATATCAGCGGGAGTCGGTGGAGATTCCAACAGACTGAAGTAAGGATTGAATTATCCCGGAAATGGCAGACAGAGATGGGAAGTTTCCAGCGCTGGTTGTTCTCTCTCCTGGGGAGTGGTCTGAATCGGCAGTATGGATATAGTGATGAGACTACCTGATTTCATCGGTGTAGGCGCACCCCGTAGTGGAACCACCTGGCTGGCCCAGTTGCTGAACCAACACCCGGAGGTCTACCTGGATCCCAATTTCAAAGAGATTCACTTCTTCGATAAGAATTATCAACGCGGGCTGGCCTGGTATTCCCGCTTTTTTAAGGATCAACCCACCCATAGAATTTGTGGGGAGTTTACGCCGAGTTATATGAACCGGGAAGCTAATATCCAGCGCATCCAGCACATGAACCCCCATGTGAAAATCATCGTCAATCTGCGTAATCCGGTTAAGCGGGCATTTTCTCACTACATGCAGCGTAAACGGTTTACCCATAACTTGGGCAGCTTTGAATGTATCATAGAGGCAAACAGCGATCAGATTCTTGATTTTGGGGAGTATGGCAGGCAATTAACAGAAATATTAAGTCTCTTCCCCAGAGAACAGGTCCATATTATTATTTTTGAAGACCTGGTCAAAGACCCTCAACAATGTTTGACTGAGCTATTGTCCTTCCTCAACCTCAAAACAGTGACTTTGGATTTGGACCAAGCCCACAAGAACGCAATGACCGGCGTCCATTTCTTGATTATAAAAAAATTCATCCGGGGTGTTCGTGCCCTTGGCCGTAGATATGCGCTCATTGATCAGTTATTTTTTCGGATACTTCCCGGTAAAAGGGTTTTAGAGTATATCCGTAAATGGAACCTAAAAGCCATTCCTGACACTAAAGAACAGATGAGTCCTGAGGCCCAAAAGATGCTGACGGAACACTATGCCAGGGACACTCAACAATTGGAAATGTTGTTGGATAGAAAGTTAAATTGGCTGCAGGGGGATGCATAATGACCAAGTTGCCCCCCCTTCTGAATCAACAGCCCCCTGCCTTCATCGGTATTGGAGCCATGCGTTGTGGAACCACCTGGATCGCCCAGCGGTTAAGGGAACACCCCGAAATCCATATCCCTGCAGATTTTAAAGAAATTCACTATTTTGATCAGTTTTATAAGCAGGGAATGGAATGGTATCTGGCTAATTTTTCCAAAACTCAACCTGATCAGATCTGTGGAGAATTCACTCCGAGTTACTTGAGAACTGAGAGTGTGAGGGAACGGATTAAGCAGGACTTACCTCAGACGAAATTGATCGTCTCCCTCAGAGAGCCCGCGGCCCGCGCTCACTCACATCATAACTTTCTGCAGATCAGAACTGATATCTCCCCTTCTTTTCTTGAGGCCATCATGGATGAGCGATACGATATCTTAAAAGCGGGACTCTATGGTGAACAGCTAAGCAAATGGTTCCACTCCTTTCCACCCGAACAGATCCACATCATCCTCTTTGATGACATTCGTGACCACCCTGCAAAGACCATCTCTGAGCTATACCACTTCCTGGGGGTAGATCATGAATTTCTACCACCAGGTTTGACTCATCAGGAAAATGTTCGTCACGGGGTACACTCACTCCGCTTGGCTGGCTTAATGCGTGGGATACGCCACTTGATCAGGCCCCACCTGATCAGTCGCCAGAGGTTGAAACGTCTTGGCTTATTTAAACTTGGTAAATGGATCAACCATGTGAATAGCACTCCAGCCTCTGCCACGTCCCAAGACAACAGTGGGGAGTCATTTCTCCAGGCCTATTACCAGCAGGATATCGAGCTTCTGGAATCGATCCTAGGCAAAGATCTTTCAACATGGAAATGAGATGACTGAAGACAGAACAGCAACTGATATTTGGGTGATCGGTTTTCCTAAAAGCGGGAATACTTGGATAAGTTATCTCAGCTCGTATTGTCTGAACTTACCTTTTAACAATTTTGGCAACCCGACGGCGAATCAGAAACGAACCTGGGTGAAAGAACTGACCAGTGGAGGACAACCCTGGGCAGCGCTTAAAGGGTATGGATTTGTCCAGAAGACACACCGTTCCCCTGACCAAGTCCCTGTCGATAGCGGACTGGTCATCTACGCCATTCGTGATCCCCGGGATACTTTCGTGAGCTACAACTATTTCATGAAAGGACCCCATGCCAACCTCCTGGGCCGAGTGAGATATTTTTTACTGGGACTATTTGGTAAAGAGCTGCAAATACGTTGGTTTATCAAGCAATGGAAGACTCACTTGGACCAGTGGCAGCAAAGATCAGAAATCATCCTCAGTTATGATAAACTGCTCCTCGAGGGTCCACAATACCTATGCAAAACCTTTTGCCACGCCCCCTTTGATGTACCGGAAGAGATTGTCAAACAGGCCTATGAGACATTTAGTTTTAAAAATATGTCCGGGGGTCGAAAACCTGGCTCTGAGGATAAGGGGAGCTTTTTTCGTAAGGGTATTTCCGGGGATTGGCGAAATCATTTCTCAGCTGAAGAGATCAAAGTCTTTAATAATGCTCTGGACAGATACGAACAGGTTATTGGTTAAATGAATACTATTCTGGTCTCATCTCACCGTCGATCTGGAACACATTTCCTTATCGATTCTTTGCGCAAGAATATCCCTGGTGCCGAATTTCCGAACCATCCAGCCCTCCCTGCTGATTTCAATATTGGTTCCCTCTTCTCAAAAAATGAGCGGGTCTACCGTATCTTTAAGAAACAGCTGGATCGAGAAGGTCCCATCATCATTAAAAGTCACCTGCTGCCGGAAGAGTGTGATCTGCAGGAGCCAAGAGATAAATTTGAATCGCTCATCAAATCCATCTTCGATGAATCGGAAAAACTTTACATCTCCCGGGATGGGAAGGAGGTCCTGATTTCTCTTTTCAAGTTTCTTAAACCTGACACAACATTCAGCGAATTCATCAGAAAACCCAATGATCATATCGTACGAGAGATACGTCAGGTTAAGCCCTATGATGCGAATTATGTGGCCTATTGGTCCTATCATGTTGAGCAGTGGCAACAGGTGGCGGGGGTCAAGCAGCTCTCCTTCCAGGCGTTAAGGGATGATTTCGAAGCTACACTTTCTGCAACCCTGGATTTTCTGAACATCACTCCTGGTGCTCCACTGGAAAGGCCCCGGATACCAGACAACCTACTCTGGCACAGTATTCAGAAAAAATTAAATCAGCTGGGTCTGAAAGCGCTCCCGGAAAGCTCCTCTGTGAGGCCCAATAAAGGATCGAAAGCCGCTGGGGATCAGGTCTTCTCTGAAAAGGATGAAGCATTTTATTCCCAATATAATAAGGTCAGGATCTGATTTGAAGTTGAAGATACGCCTGGAGCAGATCCTGGTCACAGGAATACTGATTGCTTTCCTCTTCCCTCTGACCACCAGTGTGGCATTCATCAAGTTGGCTACCTGGAATATACCTGCTGCAGTTCTGCTCTTCTGGATCATCCTAAGAGGGCTCGACAAGAAAATCTTTCAAATCAAATCGTTCGATACCTGGGATTATTCAGTAGTAGCCATCATCATCATCTTTATCGTGATGACGCTTCTCGGCCGAGAGCCCATTAGCAACACGTTGTCCCTCCTTAATTATCTCTATTGTTTTATTCTGGCTATCTATTTCCGACGGGCTTACGGATCAATCATCACGCCCCGCTATCTCATCCTGTTCGCATTTTTTACCATAGGCCTGGAATCCCTGATAGGGCTTATCCAGCAGATCACATCAAGTGAATTTGGTAATCTGGCAGTATTTCTCGGTGAGACACCCGAAACAATAGAACTGCGTTCCATTGGAGACACGGATATGGGGCGGGTACACGGGACGCTAGGCACAGGCAACCTGGTGGGTAGTTGGATTGTCATGTTCGTTCCATTCATTATATACGCCGGCTACTATCTGAGAGCAAAGTGGCTCTGGTTTTGGCAGAACAGTGTCGTTTTTCTGGCAATTATTGCGCTTCTACTAACCATCTCACGCTTTAACATTGCCCTTTTTAGTGGTATACTGCTCTTTATTGCAGGTCTCAACTGGTGGAACAATCGTCACAAAAGGTTTAGAACCTTGATTAAGACCAGAACTTTCAGTTTTGTAATAATCCTCTTGCTCCTGGGAACTGCCACCACAGTTACTTTCTGGGAGGAGTTTGGGATGATGAAAAAAGCTGTCGAATTAAGATTTGGCGGCACCTTTGAATCTGTCAACACAGAAGGAGGCAGTACTTTAGGAATCGCTGGCAGGATGGAGATGAACAGGGGCGCTCTGCAAGCGTTTGCCAGAAGCCCGGTGATCGGTCTGGGATTCAAGAACTCACGCTGGATATGGCCTACAGTTGACGCCAAGGTCCCCCGGAATTGGATTTTCCAGCCCCACAATGTCTATCTGATCATGCTGGTGGAAGGTGGCATCTTCTTATTTCTGGCCTATTGTTTTTTCACCTTCTATCCCTTCTATCGTTTATGGCGGCTTCGAAACTCAGGAGATCTATTTTTGTTGGCTTTCTTGCTCTCTTTGTCTGCCGCCATCGGTATTCAAATGATCTATATAACTTTTACTTCAGGCAATTTTACTGCTGTTTATATGCTAATCCAGGGTCTTACCATGGGATATACAGACCAGCTAATTGCTAAACAGGAGCATTCATGAGACGACCTTTTATTTTATTCATCTCAACCATCGTGATCGTTGCAACAGGGTTTGGAGAAACTGATGCAGGAGCCTCCACTGAATCCTTTATCGGTCTGTGCTCACAGATCACAAGAGATACTGAAAGGTATGCTCCGTACAAAGTTCACCCCCAGCTCTTAGATAGAATCAAAGCAGCCAATATTGATCTCACGCGTACAGGCTTCAAATGGAAGACAATCCACCCCTCACCAAATCAATGGGATTGGCGGATAGCAGATGCAGTAGTAGCTTCTGCAAGAGAACGAGATGTTAATATCCTGGCCCTGGTGACCGGGATACCTCGCTGGGCAGTAGCTTCGCCTGCGGATCATATCCAGCAGTGGCTGGAATTTGTGGACTCGCTTAGCAGCCGCTATGTTGATGATATTCACACTTGGGAACTCTGGAATGAGCCCAATGGGAGGTCCGGGAAATATTGGCCCCAGGATGCTCTCCCTGATGCCTTTGTTCAGTTCACTATTTCCGCCTCAGAAAAGATCAGAGAAAACCAGCCAGATGCAACTATTCTCCTGGGGGGACTCGCAACCGGCAAAAAAGCTGATCCCTTTGGATTCTGGGAGTCAACATTCAAGCTAGGCATTCTCCATGCTGTTGATGGCGTTGCTTATCATCCCTACCATTATCCCGGATTAAAGTTGCTTTCGTTTAATAACCAATTACGAAAACTGATCTCGAAGTATACAACTCAGGAAAAACAGCTCTGGGTGACAGAATTTGGGGTTCCGGCTGTGGCTGTCAGTGATGCCGGAAAATTCAGTTATGATTCTCAAAAAAAACTCCTCCTCCGCACCATTCTGGTCCATTGGGCTACTGGCGGTTCAAAGTTCTATATCTACTCACTCTGGGATAAAGCGCCAGTGAAACCCGGGATAACTAAACAGGAACTCCGGAAAAAGCGTAATTACTATTTCGGTCTGCTAGAGAAAGATATGACTCCTAAGAATAGCTATTCAGCAATCGCCTGGCTGAGTAGCCTACTTAAGGAATATGATCCTACAGATTTTGAAGAAAAAAGTGATGGACTCCTGGTTACTGCCACGAATAGAAAAACCAGGGAAACGGTTTACTTCTCCTGGGGAGCCTCCAGTCAAGCAGAGCTTCTTGGAAGGGCAGATACCCTCAGCATCACTTCGCTAAGCGTTGAGGAAGGCGACTTTGCACCAGGCCTTATCTCCAACCGTAAATTGGGCGACCTTAGGGACGAGCTTACACTCTGGAAATAACCAATGGACCAACCCCGCCCAAAGATCCTTTTCTATAATTTTGGCGCCCGTTTCGGTGGCGCTGAAAACGTCCTGCTGAAATTCCTTGAACATGGATCAGAGCAAGCTAAATATCATGTCCTGTTGAACGAACCAGGTCAGTTCTACGATAGACTGCAGGCCAGTCGGATACCGGTAACCATTATTGAGACTAAAGCAGGTCGTTTCCATGACTTGAAACGAGGTGATACTTTGGGGCTCCGTCAGTTCTTTTTGATCCCGGTCCTCTTCAAGCTTTTTAGAGCAGTCCTCGCCTTTTTCAAACAGAACACTTTCGACCTTATTGTCTCCAATACGTATAAATCCCATCTTATCCTGGGATGTGCAACCTGGCTGATGAGGACACCAACGGCCTGGCGTTTTCATGATATCCTCCAACATGATTACAAGTTTAATCGTTTTTCAAAACTGAATTTGAGACTTCTTAAATGCTGGTCCTATCGCGTGATTGAAATATCTGTTGTTTCACAAGCTGTGGCTGATTCATTCATTCTAAATGGTTTTGATGAATCGAAAATTAGGGTTGTGCGGAATGGGTATGAGGTATCAAATTCAAAGTCAGATCGGCGCAAAGAAGGCCAGAAAATCTGTGTGGGTTGGATCGGTCAGTTCACCCCCTGGAAAGGAATCGAAGAATTCCTCAGACTTGCGGTTCAGATGATTGATCTGGGGGAAAAGCTTGGAAAGTCAATCGAGATCCGCATTGCCGGGTCCGCCCTCTTTGGTGAGCAGTCCTACGAGGAACGACTGAAGGCTATGGTCCCCAAGACCTACCAGGACCGTATCCTTTTCCTGGGTCACCTTTCGAATGTTGATGAGTTCTACTCAGGGATCGATATCTTCTTTCATACAGCCACGGCACCAGATCCTTTCCCAACAACGGTTCTCGAAGCTGGTTCTCATGGACTACTGGTCCTCGCCTCGCCACTGGGTGGTGCTCAGGAGGTTATTGAAGATGGGGTTGATGGGTACATCCGGTCCATCACGAATCCGGATGATTTATTGAGCCTTATGACCCAAATCATCAATGAACCTGACAGGCACCTGGCCATGGGGACCCAACTTCAGAAGAGAATCGAGACAACATTCACCCTGAGGGCTTATCATAAGCAGTTAGAAAATGAATTGATCAGCCTGACACGCCTGATATCTTAGACCAGTTTCAGTTCAAGATGCGCTGTGTAGGGTCAAAACATTTTCTGTTTTACAAGCTTCACGCCCCCGCAGAAAGTCCCTCTCGCAGAGGCCGCGCAGAGCGTTGCATTGAGCCCTTCGGCTGAGCTCAGGAACCGCCCTTCGACAGCGCTCAGGGACCACCCTTCGACAGCGCTGGGACCACCCTTCGACAGCGCTCAGGGACCACCCTTCGACAGCGCTGGGACCACCCTTCGACAGAGCTGGGACCACCCTTCGACAGCGCTCAGGGACCACCCTTCGACAGCGCTGGGACCACCCTTCGACAGAGCTCAGGGACCACTGGCCGAAATAACGCGGAGTGTTGTTATTTATAGGTTTAGGTGTATTTATCATAAATAATTGGGGTAAACATTCAGTAAACCCCGTTAGCCCTAACCAATTAAAATAATAATCCAAAATAGAGCTGGACACAGGAAGTATTATGGCATATAATATACGGCATGGAAGTCGTTTATGGTCAACCCAGCATCAACCCCCAAACAGAAATCATACAACTCACTCGAAGTACAAATTTTTGGCGCGCCCAACATTTGCGTGCCGTTCAGCGGGAAGCCAGGCATAAAGCTTATATTAAACAGCTTAAGGAAGAACTCAATACAAGTTGCACTGCAGTTAAAGA